>NZ_JBTIXF010000012.1:0-144340 GCF_055793945.1 Plantactinospora sp. A48
TGGGTCCTCCCGCTCGTCCACCCCCGTCCCCCCCCCCCCCTCCCCCTCCCCTTCCCCCCCCCCCCCCCCCCCCCCCCCCCCCCCCCCCCGACACCGGATCAGGCGTTGATCTCCTGCCGCTGGCCGTTGGTCCGGGTGGTGACGGCGACCTTGCGCGGCTTGGCCCGCTCGGCGACCGGGATACGCAGGGTGAGCACCCCGTTCTCGTATCCGGCCTCCAGATTGTCCGCGTCGAGGGTGTCGCCCAGGAACAGTTGCCGGGTGAAGACCCCCATCGGCCGTTCCGCCGCGACCAGTTCCACTTTGTCGCCCGCCGGCCGGCGCCGCTCGGCCCGCACGGTGAGCACGTTGCGCTCGACCGTGCAGTCGATGCTGTCCGGGTCGACGCCGGGCAGGTCGAACGCGGCGTAGAAGTACCCGCCGTCCCGGTAGGCGTCCAGGTGCATCACGGCCGGGCGGCTGGCCGTGCCGAAGAACTGCTCCGCGAGCCGGTCCATCTCGCGGAAGGGATCGGTACGCATCAACATCGTTGAGCCTCCTCGATCTTCCACGTGTCGAAACCTTGAGTTGAGTCCCCTTGACTCAACTTCCTCTTCCTGTTTACCTCGCCCGGACCCGCCCGTCAACTCCTCCGCGCGGCGGTTCACCGAGCACCCGAGGGGGTTCGGTGAGCACCTCCGAAGCGGGGACGTAGCGCCACAGCTCGGGCACCCGCCAGGCGATCACCGCCACTGCGACCACCGTGAGTACGCCCCCGACCGCCACAGTCCAGCGTGGCCCCCACGACGCCGCCCCGGCGCCGTGCAACACGTTCGCCAACTGCGGGCCTCCCATCAGCACCACCGTGAGCGAGCCCTGGATCCGACCCCGCAGTGCGTCGTCGGTGTGCGCCTGCGTGATCGCGTTGCGGACGGCGCTGAGGACCGCGTTGACCGCACCGCCGGCCGCCAGCGCGACCAGCCCGACCGCCAGTCGCGGCGCCAGTCCGAGGACCAGCACGGTCACCCCCCAGACCTGGGCGGCGCCGAGCAGCAGCGCCCCGTGCCGGCGGGATCGGGTGAAGGTGCCCGACAGCACTCCCGCCGCGAACACCCCCGCCGGGTAGGCCGCGTAGAGCAGGCCCAGTCCGATCCCGCCGCCGGCCGGTCCGCCGTACCCGCGCTCGGCCAGTTCCGGGAAGACCGCCACCGGCATCCCGCACACCATGGCCACCAGATCCACGCCGAGTACCGCCACCAGCAGCCGATTGCCGAACAGATAGCGGAAACCGGTGCACACCTGTCGTACCGTGCCGGTCCGCCGACCGGTCCGGCCACGGCCCGGGGGTGCGACGCCACCCGCCGGCACGCGGCCGTCGTACGCCGACCCGGGCCGGACCGGCGGCTTGGGCGCGAGCACGGTCGACGCCGGCGGGATCGGCGGCAGCCGCCACACCGCGGTCAGCACGGCGAGCAGGGCGGCGGCGTCGCACAGGTACAGCGTGCCCAGCCCGACCAGCGGAATCAACGCGCCAGCCAGCAGCGGGCCGAGCACCGAGCCGGCGTACCGGACCAGCGAACTGAGGCTGTTCGCGGCCGGCAGCAGGTCGGTGGGCACCAGCCGGGGCACCACCGCACCGCCCGTGGCCAGCACCGCGCCGAGGCCGAAACCCTGCCCGGCGACCAGCACCAGCAGGGTCCCGATCGGGCGGACGCCGAGCGTCGCCTGGGCCCACAGTCCCAGATAGGTCACCCCCAGCACGGTGTGTCCGGCCAGCAGCACCCGTCGCCGGTCGATCCGGTCGGCGAGCGCGCCGGCCCACAGGGCCGCCACGACCAGCGCGCCGAACGCCACCGCCGCCGCGGCGGCCACCGCCGCCGACGACCCGGTCCGGTTGAACAACTCGGTGGGTACGGCCACCGCCGAGAACGACCCGCCGACCGCGGCGACCGCCGAGGCCAGCCACATCCGGCGGAACGCCGGCACCGCGAGCGGACGCCGATCCAGCGTGTACGCGCCGAGCGCCCGCACCCGAGGTGCCCGCCGTGGCGCGTTAACAGGGGACCCTTGTACATCGGAAAGCGATAAGAAGGGGCCCTTCCTTTCCGTCACTCGGGCACCACGTCGGCGACGACGGCCGCGATGTTGTCCGGGGCGCCCGCCGCGTAGGCCAGCGCCACCAGTTCGCCGATCGCCCGCCCGGGCTCGGCGGCGTCGGTCAACACGGTCCGCAGCGCCTCCGCCGGGACCACCGCCGACAGCCCGTCGGTGCACAGCAGCCACCGGTCGCCGGGCAGCACCGGGTGCGTCGACAGGTCGGGTTCGCCGCCGCCGGTCCCGGTCAGCGCCCGCGCCAGCAACGCCCGCTGCGGGTGCGATGCCGCCTCCGCCGGGGTGAGCCGACCGCTGTCCACCAGGGTCTGCACCTGGGTGTGGTCGGCGGTGAGCTGGAACAACCCGCCGTCGCGCAGCAGATAGGCGCGGGTGTCGCCGATGTGCGCGAGCGCGAGCCGCGAACCCGACCAGACCATCGCGGTGAGCGTGGTGGCCGCCTCACCCGAGGGAACCGACCCGGCGACGTCCCGGACGGCCCGCCGGGCCGCCTCGACCGCGTCGGCCAGCGCGCCGAGCAGATCGCCCTCGGGCACCTCGACGGTCTCCAACGGTTTCAGCGCGTCGATGGCGGCGGCACTGGCCCGGTCCCCGCCCGGTCCGCGCATCCCGTCGGCGACCGCCAGCAACCGGCCGCCGGCGTACGCGGCGTCCTCGTTGCTGGTCCGGACCAACCCGGCGGCCGACCGGGCCGCGTACCGGATCCCGAGCGGCCGATCCGGTTCCTGACCGCCCGGCTCGGACAGGTGCGCCACGAGCATCCGGGCCAGCCGACCCCGCGCCGCCGTTTCGGCCTGGACCTGAGTCCAGTAGTCGGCCACGAGCCGGGCCGCCTGCCGGGGCGGGGCGTCGCAGACCTCCCGGATCCGGGCCAGGGGCATGCCGAGGCGCCGTAGCCAGGCGATCAGCCGGGCCCGTTCCGCCTGCCGGGGGTCGTACCTGCGGTAGCCGGACCCCTCGTCGACCACGGCCGGGCGCAGCAGGCCCAGCTCGTCGTACAGCCGCAGGGCCTTCGGCGACAGCCGGGTGGCCCGGGCGAACGCCCCGATCGTCAGCAGCCCCACCGCGTTCCTCCGGTCTCCGGCGCGCACGGCCGGCAGGACAGATCCTGCGGCTTCCCCCTGGGGAAAGGTAAAGCGACCCGGGCGCGTCGGCTTCGGTCCCGGCCCTCGACCTGGAAATCTTTCTCGCATGTCCGGATCCGCCCTGTCCGCCCGGGACCGTACCGCCCTCGACCAGCCCGCCGCGGCCCTGGACTTCACCGATGCCTGGCTGCGCAACCGGCGGCTGTCCGAGCACACCCGCACCGCGTACCGGGGCGACGTGGCCGGCTGGTTGGCCTGGTGCGCCGGCCGGGACCTGGACCCGCTGCGGGCCTCGTTCCTCGACGTCAACACGTACGCCCGGCAGCTGGAGTCACCCGCCGGCGCGCGATCGCAGCCGCGGAGTGGGGCGGCCGAGCGCCGGCCCGGCGATTCAGGCTCGTCCGGCGCGGCCGGCGGCCGGGCGTTGTCGGCGGCCACCGTGGCCCGCAAGTTGTCCGCGCTGTCCAGTTGGTACGCCTTCCTGGTGCGGCTGCGGGCGGTCGAGGCCAACCCGGTGAGCGGCGCCGACCGCCCGCACGTCGACCGGGACCACTCGGCCACCGTTGGCCTGACCCCGCCGGAGGTCGACGCGCTGCTGGCCGCGGCCAGGTCGGCCACCGGGGTCACCGCGGACCGCACCCGGGTCGCGGTGACCCTGCTGGCCGACCTGGGGCTGCGGGTGGGTGAGCTGGTGGCGTTGGACGTGACCGATCTGGGCCGGGAGCGCGGTCATCGCAGTGTCCGGTTCGTCGGCAAGGGCGGCCGGCCCCGGCGCCGGGCCCTCAGCCCGGCCGCGGCGCGGGCGATCGACGACTACCTCGCCGCCCGGGCCGCCGCCGAGGGGGTGCCGATGGACCGGATCACCGGCCCGCTGCTGGTCACCGCCAGCGGCGCCCGACTGGACCGGCACGCGGTGTTCCGCCTGGTGCGCCGGCTGGCCCGGGACGCCGGCATCCCGGCCTGGGCACGGCTGTCGCCGCACTCGCTGCGGCACGCGTTCGCCACCGCCGCCCGGGCCGAGGGGGTGGCGCTGGAGGATGTGCAGGATGCCATGGGGCACGCCGATCCGCGTACCACCCGCCGCTACGACCGGGACCGGCACAACCTGGACCGCGACCCGGCGTACGCGATCTGGGCCGCCCGCGCCCAGCGCGGCCACGACGGCACGCCCGGACCGGGGTGATCCCCGCTCCGCCGGGCGCGGGACCGAGGCCGAGATGATGGGGCCCCAAGGGTCCAGCTCGGCTACGGACGCCGGCTGCTGCGGTGCTCGCGGTCGGCGCTGCGGGAACGTGCCTGTGCCACCAGTCGGATCACCTCGTCCGCGGTGGCTGGGCCTGGGTTGACCACGCTCGCCCAGCCCTGCACGGCGTAGGCCGGATGTGGCATCAGCCGGTCTGCCTCCGCGAAGTCGAGTTTGTCGCTGTGTGCGGCGAATTCCTCCGGGCCGTAGCCGAACAGGTTCCGGAACTCGGCGCGCCCCACCTCGATGTTGAGCCGGTACCGTCCGGGCTCGGACAAGCGGGACCGCTCGTCGAAGTCCGGGACGTCGTGCAGGACGATCGTGGCGAAAGGCCGCATCCGATCTTCTCCGGCGAAGAAGAACCGGTCGCCCCAGGTGTAGGGCGGCATGTCGGAACCCGGCTCGATCCGGGTCTCGGTCACCCCGGGAAGGCCGGCGATCCGGGCTGCGTCGGCCGCGCCGGGCGAGGAGCCGATGTGCAGGATCGCGTCGCAGGTCTCGATCGTGGCTGTGTCCAGCGGGGAGTATCCGAGCAGGTCCGTCCCGCGTTCGCGCAGATCGCCGTCGGCCGGAGGGGGGAAGAGCCCGGTCTCCGGGCCGAGGCGCTCCTCGTAGGTGCCTGGCTCCGGTTGGCCGAGGCCGACCGGCCCGCTCGCCCCGAGACTGCCGGCCACGTACATGTACTTGTCCCCGAGCAGCGGCGACACGATCGAGCCGGCGCCGTTCCACTGTGCGACCAGATCTTGGCCCTCCCAGTGGGTGTCCCACAGGCTGGGGTGCCGTTGCAGGTGGGCGTTGTTGGCCGACACCAGAGTCGGCCCGCGGTCCCGCTCGTGGGCGAGGATGTCGAGCAGGTTCTGCGCCATGAGCGCGTCCCGCACCGCGAGCAGGCGGCCGATCCGCTGCGACTGGGTGCCCGGTTCGGCCATCGCGGCATGGTAGGCGAGCAGGCCGATGGCGGTGGTGGCGAGCACTCTGGCTCGGTTCCAGGACTGCGTGGACGTGTCTTTGATGAGGCGGGGCGCTTCGGCGTACAGCTGCACGCGGAAATCTTCGGCGAGGCCGCGCAGCGCGGCAGCCTCCGGTGACCGGCCGGGAGATCGCGTCGCGTCGAACATGATTTCCGGTGCGCTCCAGCGGCCCTCGTCGCCGACCAGGCGGTCCAGGTCGGGCGCTGGTATGCCGAGGTATTCGCGCAACTCACGCAGGATTGGGCCGGGGCTGGGAGCGCCGGTGATCTCGGTGGGAGCGTCGAAACCGTGGAAGGTGATGCGCTCTGCGGGCGGCAGCTTCTCGTTGTGGGCGCGCAGCCAGTCGATCAGTTCGCGGGTGGCCGGGTGTGCGCCCCAGCCGTGACTGATGCCGGTGGTCAGGTCCACGTCGTCGCGCCGGCCTTGCACGTAGTCGTCAACGGCGAGGCCGGCCGCCCGGTCCGACTCGATCGCGATCGACCGGAAGCCGTGCCCGGCGAGTGTTTCGAGGATCCGGTTGCGCAGGCGAGGGAATGCCGGTTCGCCGTGGTAAGGCTCGCCGATCGCGAGCAGGTGCGGCCGGCGTGCGGCGATGAGGGACTGCAACTCGGTGTCGAAAGCCATGACCTCAACCGTATCGTTGAACCAGCGGTTGAAACTTTGACTGAACTGAGGTGGAGTAGATCCCGGTGAAGTTTAAAAACGGGGTGTACAGGCCGGTGGATTTGGCGCGGGCACATGGACTGTCCGCGCAGGCGGTCCGCAACTACGAGCGGGCCGGGGTGATCCCGCCGGCCGCGCGGACGGCGAGCGGTTACCGGGTCTACACCGACGATCATGGCGGCGCGCTGGCCGCCTACGTCGCGCTTGTCCCCGGGTACGGGTACCGCGCGGCCGGCGAGATCATGAGGTCGGTTCTTCTCGGCGACCTCCCGACGGCCTTGGCCGTGATCGACACCGCCCATGTGCAGCTTCAACGCGACCGGGGGACCGTGGACCGGGTCGCTTCGGCGGCTGTCGTGCTGGCGTCCTGCACGCCGACCGCACCAGGTCCGGATGGGCCTGTTTCGGTCGGTGTCCTCGCCCGCCGGCTCGGTGTCACCCCGGCCACCCTGCGCAAGTGGGAACGCGTCGGCATCCTGGCCCCGGCCCGGTCACGGACCGCGCGGTCCTATTCACCCGATGACGTGCGCGACGCCGAACTCGCCCATCTGCTGCGCCGCGGCGGCTACCTGCTGGCGCACATCGCGACCGTGATCGGGCAGGTTCACGCCGCCGGTGGGCCCGGCCCACTGGCCGCCTCGATCGACCAGTGGCGGGAACGGCTCACAGCCCGCGGCCGCGCGATGCTCATCGGATCCGCCCGCCTCGCGGACTACCTCTCCTTCATCGAGCGTACTCACCGCGACGAGTCCCCCTCATCCTGATGCGCTCGGATGTTGATCCTCGTTCCGGCCCAACCTCAGGCTGGCGCCGATGAGCTGCCGAATGGCCAGAATGGCCGCCGCGCCGAGTATCGGCTGCCATCCGGGTCGCAGCGCCAGCCGTACGAGCCCGGCCGCGATCCAGAATTCCACTCCCACCTGCAGCGCCAACCGTCCTGCGCGAACACGGAACAGCACGACGCCGCCGGTGATGAACCCGGCCACCACGCAGAGCATCGCCACGTAGTTGAGCACGACGTTCAGGATCGCCACCGACTCGGCTGGTCAGCGTGGTCGTCGGTACCGGCGCCGGACGACTCCAGTTCCATGCGCTCCTGTCGGGACTCCCGGGCGAGGACGAAGTTCAGCGCGGTCCGGATCGCCGCTGTGGCCGCGAGCGTCGAGATCTCTCGCAGGGTGGGCGCAACCGCGGTCCGCAGGATGTCGGAGGCGAGCTGGAATTCGATGCCGAGCACGAGGTAACGGCCAAGGCCCAGCCGGACGGGCGTGAAGGCGGTGGAGCGGCGGTCTCGGACAGCGGCGATCAGGAACTGCAGAAATGCGATCGACGCGCCGGTGAAGATGATCGCGGCACCCGCCGCCTCCACGACCCTGACCAAGACATCGACGAATGACATCAGCGGCTCGGCGCCGATGGGCTCCGCGCCGATGGTGGGGGCTGGTCCGGCGATAACAGCAGCGTCCAGACGCACGGCGTCTCCCACATCTGTAGCTTCGCTGCGCCGTGAGGCGGCAGACGGTGAGCCCCGGCATCAGAAAGGCGGCATATGAGGCATCTATTCCTAACATGACAAACCGAATGATCCGTCGAAATGCCGCTGATCCGTCCTGGCCGCGGGCACAGCCGATCACGCGGTGGCCGTCTCCCGGCCACCGCGGTTCACCGCCGTCTCCCGGCCACCGCGGTTCACCGCCGTCTCCCGGCCACCACGGTTCACCGCCGCCTCCCGGCCACCGCGGTTCACCGCAGCAGGTCGGAGTGCCGGTGGGCGTCCACCGCGATGTCCTCACCGCGCAGCCAACGCCGGGCCCACAGCCGGGCGGCCACCTCGGCCAGCTCGTCACCCCAGACGGCCTGCTCGACCAACAGTGCGGCGGTCAGCGCGTACGCCATCCGCAGCGCCAACCCCCGCGCCCCGGCCAGTACGGCCGGCCCGGTCGGGTCGGCGGTCACCTCGGCCAGCGCCGACCGCAGTTCGGTGGCGGTGCCGGCGAGGGTGTCGGCCAGTGTCGGGTGCAGCGGGCGCGCCGCGTCGGACGCGGCGTCCAGCCGGGTCAACAGGGCCGGCGCCGCGTCCTCGCGGACCACGGCACGCAGCACGTCCAGGGCCAGCACGTTGGTGGTGCCCTCCCAGATCGGCAGGACCTGCGCGTCGCGCAGCAGCCGGGGCACCCCGGTGTCCTCGACGTAGCCGGCGCCACCGAAACTCTCCACGTACTCGCTGGCGGAACTGACCGCGAGCCGCCCGGTGGCCAGCTTCGCCAGCGGCGCGACGAGACGCAGTTCGGTCGCGGCGGCCGGGTCGGAGCCGACCTCGACCCGGCCCAGCAGCGCGAACGCGTGCCCGGCGAGGACGAAGGCCCCGGCCGCGTCGACCGCCAGGGTGGCCAGGGTGGCGCGGTGCAGCGGCGACTCGGCCAGGGCGCCGCCGCCGACCTGCCGGGCGTCGGCGTACGCGCGGGCCAGGTCCAGCCCGCGGCGCATCCCACCGGCCGCGGCGGCGGCGTTGTGCAGCCGGGTCACCACCACCAGCGTCATGGCCCGCACCAGGCCGGGCCGCGCGGGGTCACCCAGCGGCAGCGCGTACGCGCCGTCCAGGCCGATCTCGGCGGTGGGCAGCGCCCGCGTGCCGAGCTTGTCCTTGAGCCGGTGGACCCGGACCCCGGGCGCGGGGGAGGCCGGGTCGGTGCCGTCGGCCGCGAGCGGGGAGTCGGCGGCGTACCGGGGGACCAGGAACGGCGCGAGGACCCGGCTGCCCGGACCGGCGCCCGCCGGCCGGGCCAGCGCGACCGCCATCGCCGAGTCGGCGGCCGAGCAGAACCACTTCTCACCGGTCAGCCGCCACGACCCGTCCCCGGCGGCCCGACCGAGGGTGTCGGAGCGGGCCAGGTCCGAACCGCCCTGCGACTCGGTCATCCACTGCCCGCTGGTGATCGCGGTGTCGGGGTCGGTGGACACCAGCCGGGGCAGCCAGGCGTCCCGCACTCCGCGGTCCACGTCGGGCAGGCTGAGCAGCGCCGCAGCGCCGTCGGCCATCGCCACCGGGCAGGAGAAGGTGGCCGACTCCGGCCCGTACAGATGCAGCAGGGCGTGCTGCACGACCCGGGCGGCGGCGCCCCACGTGCCGCGCGCCTCCGCCAGGTAGGGCAGGGCCACCACGGCGTGCCGGGCGGCGGCGGCCCGCAGCGTCCGCCAGCCGGCGGAGGTGTCGATCCGGTCGACCCGCCCGCCCCACGGGTCGTACCGGACCAGGGCCGGCGGGTGCGCCTCGGCGTCGGCGTGCGCGGCCCGCAGCGGCCCGACCACGTCGGCGGCCAACGCCACCAGCCGGCCCTTCGCGGCGTCCAGCCCGGCGGCGCCGAGGTGCCGCTCCAGCCAGCCGGTGAGCAGCCGGTCATCGGCGTACGGGTCGAGGGGGGTCGGCGCGGGCTGCACGAACCGGGTCATGTCGCCTCCAGCGGGAAGGGTGGCGGATGCGCCGACCGTAGCCGATGGGCAGCCGCCGGCAGAGGGGCCAGCGGCGCGGTTTTCGCCGGACGCGGGATCCGGACCGGCTCGGCGGCCCACCCGGGCCGGACCGGTCGGGACGCGCGCGGCGGCTCAGCCGGCGGCGGGTTCGTCGAGGTCCAGGGCGGCCCGGACCAGGTCCAGGGCCTGCCGGGGCGGCACGCCGAGGGTCCGGCTGCGGGCGGCGTAGTCGGCGGCCAACCGGCGGGCCTCCTCGGACACCCCGGCGGCCCGGGCCGTGACGAAGCTGCCGTGCCGGCCACGGGTGTCGACCAGGCCGGCTCGTTCCAGTTCGCGGTACGCGCGAGCGACCGTGTTGACGGCCAGCCCGAGTTCCCCGGCGAGTTCCCGTACCGGTGGCAGCCGACTGCCGGCCGGCAGGGTGCCCTCGGCGGCCAGCGCGGTGATCCCCGCCCGGACCTGCTCGAACGGCGGGACCGGGGAGTCGGGGTCGATGCGTAACGTGATGATCGGCCGAATCTACCAACCGGCCGGTGGCCCGCTTCGGCTGCGGCACGGCCGCGGGATCCCTACGGTTGGTGGGCATGGCCTACCAGGTCGACGCGGGCCGCCCGACCCGGCGCCGGCGGACGCTGCGGATCGCGCTCGGGTCAACCGCGGTGGTGCTGCTGGTGTGCTGCGTCGGGGCGGCCGGGCTCGGGGTGTGGAACTTCCAGGCGCTGCGCGGCACCGACGGCCCGGTGCGGACCGCGGCGGACGGGTTCCTCCGGGACGTGTCGGCGGGCAACGCCGGCCACGCCTACGACGAGTTGTGCCCGGCCACCCGGGACCGGTGGACCCGGGGCGAGTTCGTCCGCCGGGCCACCGGACCGGAGGCGGTGCTGCGGTACACGCTGGAGCGGGTCAGGGTCGCCACGAAGAACGGCGACCCCCGGGGCGAGGTGGTGGTCCGGCTGGTGCGGCGCAGCGGCGCGGTGGAGCGGCACACCCTGGTGGTGGTCCGGGACCGGGCCACCTGGCGGGTCTGCGGCGACACGCCGATCTGACCGCCCGGTGCCCGCGCGGTCCGAAACCCGCGGTGACGCCGGGCCGGGGCCCGCGGCGACAGCTCAGCGCGCCGCGTCGGGGGCTGCGGCGCCGCGCCGCGTCGGGGGCTGCGGCGCCGGGCCAGCGTGCCACGTCGGGGCCCGGGACGGTGGTCAGCGCGTCGGGCCGAGGTCGCCGGTGCGGTGGTGCCGCCGGCACAGCACCTGGTAGCGCACCCGGGCCGAGTCCACGGTGTCGCCGATGACGACCTGTTCACCCTCGCGGACCACGGCGCCGTCGACCACGCGGGCGTTGAGCAGGCCCTCCCGGCCGCACCAGCACAGCACCTCGATCTGGATCCGGGTCACCTCGTCGGCCAGCTCGAACAACCGCTGCGCCGCCGGGAACAGGCAGGACCGGAAGTCGGTGGCCAGCCCGAACGCGAACACGTCCACGTCGTACGCGTCGACCAGCTCGGCCATCTGTTCGACGTGCGCGACGGTGTAGAAGCTGGCCTCGTCGCAGATCAGGTAGTCGACCCGGGTGCCCTCGGACCGGCGGCCCCGCACCAGCGCCACCAGGTCCAGGTCGTCGGTGACCTCGATGGCGTCGTGGGCGATGCCGATCCGGGAGGTGATCCGGGGGCCGAGCGAGCGGTCGATGCGGGTGAGCACGAGTCCCCGGCGGCCCTGCCGGGCGTGGTTGTAGTTCATCTGCAACGCCATCGTCGACTTGCCACAGTCCATCGGTCCCCAGAAGAACTTGAGCGCCGCGGCGTGCAACGGTCGCCCGTCGTGGCGCTCCGGGACACAACCCGCGTGCTCCGGCCCGGCGGCGGCGCCGGGGTGGGCCAGGCAGATGGGGGCGAGGGCGGAGTCGTCGGTCACGGTCGGGCAGCCTAACCGATGGCCCACCACCGGCCCCGGGTGTCCGGGCCGGTTCGGTCAGGTACGGGTCTCGAGCACCGCCAGATCCCGCACCGCGTACCGGTGATGCTCGGCCTCCTCCTTGAGCACCACCTTGAGACAGCGGCGCACCACGTACTCCTGGTCGGGGTACGGGTCCGCCGGCCTGCGCCGGCAGACCCGGTCGAGTTCGGCCTCGGTGAGCCCGTCGACGACCTGGCGCATCGTGGCCATCCGGGCCAGTCGCGGTCCGAGCACCTCGTCGAGGGTCGGGGTGGCGTCGAGGGTGAGGCCGAGCTTCGCCGACGCCTCGGGCGGCATCCCGCCGGCGGGGAAGCCCAACCGGTGGTACGGCGCGGCCTCCTCCAGCACCGCGTTGCCCAGCCAGGCGTCGGCGGCGAACAGCAGGTGCCGTTGGGTCTCGACCAGCGACCACTCGCCGTCGACCCGCTCGTGCAGCCTGGCTTCGGGCAGCCGCCTGGCCCGCTCGATCGTCGCCGCCCACAGCGTCTCGACGGCCGCCCAGGCGGCCCGGTAGTCGGCGGGGGACGCGGCGTCCCGGGCCAGCGCCCGCACGGGATGCCGCCGGTCGAGTTCGGCCTCGACGTAGGCGGTCACGTCGACGTCGTTGACGACCAGACGCTCGAAGTCACCGCCGAGGTGGACGTCGCCGCCGTAGCAGTCGACGATCTTCAGGCGGCTGACCTCGCAGTCGCGGATCTCGAGGCCAGCGAGGTCGCACAGGTGGATGCGGGCATCCCGGAACTGGTCGGTCTGGGTGTACTCGGCAGGCATCGCAGCAGTCTGCCGCAGCCGGCCCACCCGCGCATGCCCGCCACCTCGGCTCGCGGCCCGGGTGGCGGGCGTCCGGTTTCAGAGCAGCCGGGGCGGGGTGTTGCCGGCGGCCACCACGGCCCGGCGCATCGGCACGGCCAGCAGCAGACCGAACCCGACCACGAAGAAGATCAACAGTGACACCAGTCCGACCCGGTAGCTGCTGGTCAGCTGGAACACCAGCCCGAAGGCCAGCGGCCCGAGCCAACTGGTGCCCTTGTCGCTGATCTCGTAGAAGCCGTAGTACTCGCCCTCCCGACCCTGGGGGATGAGCTGGCTGAACAACGACCGGCTCAACGCCTGGCTGCCACCCAGCACCAGCCCGATGGCGGCGCCGAGCGCCATGAACGGCAGGGGCGCACCGGCGGGCAACCGGAACGCGGCCAGCACCACCACCGTCCACAGCACCAGGCTGATCAGCACGGTCTTCCACGCCCCGATCCGGCGGGCCAGGGCGCCCAGCGCCAGCGCACCACCGAACGCCAGGAACTGCACCAGCAGGATCGTCACGATCAGCGTGGACTGGGTCAGCCGCAGTTCCTCGGTGCCGTACTGGCTGGCCAGCGTGATGACGGTCTGGATGCCGTCGTTGTAGACCAGGAACGCCAGCAGGAAGAACAGCGTCAGCGGGTACGCCTTCACCTCCCGCAGGGTCCGGCCGAGCTGCCGGAACCCGTCGGTCAGCACGTTGCCCCCGGGGGTCGCCCCGGGCGCCGGCCGGTCCCGCAGCCACCGCAACGGCACCAGCGTGAACAGCGCCCACCACACCCCGGCCGACACGATCGACCAGCGGGCCAGGTCCAGGGTGCGCTGCGGGTCGCCGTCGCGGCGCAGCACCGTCACCGCCACGAGGTTGACCGCGAGCAGCAACCCGCCGCCCAGGTACCCCAGCGCCCAGCCGCGACTGGAGACGGCGTCCCGCTCGTCGGGGGCGGCCAACTGCGGCAGGAACGAGTTGTACACCACGATCGCGGCGCCGAACGCGATGTTCGCCACCAGGAACAGCGCGCCGCCGAGCAGGTACCGCTCGCCGGTGACGAACGCGAACCCGACCGTCGCGGCGGCGCCGGTGAACGCCGCACCGGCCAGCAGCCGCTTCTTGTGCATCGACCGGTCGGCCACCGCGCCCATCACCGGCAGCACGAACACGGTGAGGAAGACCGACAGGGAGATCAGGTACGGGTAGTAGGAGCCGGCCGCCACCTTGATGCCCAGCGGGTGGACGTACCCGTCGCAGTGCTCGGCGCCCAGCCCGCAGCCGGCGGCCGACTCGGCGACCGTGGTGAGGAACGGGCCGAGGAACACGGTGATGACCGTGGTCTGGAACGCCGAGTTGGCCCAGTCGTAGAAGTACCAGCCGGTCCGTTCCCGGCGGCCGCTCGCCGACGGCGCGGGACCGTCCCCCGACCCACCGCCGGCCGCCGGGCCGGCCCCGCCGGCGGGTACGGCACTGGGTTCGTCGGCGGTGTCGGCGCTGCTGGCCACGGCGGGTCCCTCCGGCTGGGCGGTCACCGCCCGACGCCCCTACTGCTGCGGGTCGGCCGGCCAGTGACCGCGGCTGCGGTACGTCTCGCGGAGCACGTCGACGCGATCGGTCATGATGCCATCAACTCCCAGGTCGAGTAAGTCCCTCATCTCGGCCGGCTCGTCGATCGTCCAGACGTGCACCTGCAACCCCAGCCGGTGCGCGTACGCCACGAACCGCCGGTCGACCACCCGGATCCGCCCGTACCGCACCGGGACCTGGGCGGCCACCACCGACGGGGGCAGCACCAGTCGGCGCCCGGTCAGCGAGGCCAGCCGTAGCCGGGTCACCTCCCGCATGCCCAGCGAGGTGGCGACCTTCGGCCCGGCCATCGCGCGCAGCCGGCGCAGCCGCGCGTCGCTGAACGAGGCCAGCAGCACCCGGTCGGCGGCGCCGACCCGTTCGACGCCGGCCACCGTCGGTCCCACCCCGGTGTCGGCCTTGACGTCGATGTTGAACCGCACCTCCGGCCAGGCGCCGAGCACCTCGTCGAGGCGGGGGACCGCCGCCGCGCCCCCGACCCGGACGCTCGACAGGTCCGCCCAGCGCATCGCGGCGATCCGTCCCCGTTCGCCGGTGAGCCGTTCCAGCGTCGCGTCGTGGAAGATCACCGGTACGCCGTCGGCGGTGGCGTGCACGTCGGTCTCGACGTACCGGTAACCCAGGGCGATCGCCCGGGCGAACGCCTCGGCGGTGTTCTCGTCACCGTGGGCCGCGCCCCCGCGGTGCGCGAAGGCCAGCGGGGCGGGGGCGTCCAGGTAGGGGAAGCGGTTCATCCCGGGCAGTATGCCCCGCCCCGGTGACCGGCGGGTAACTCCGACACCAACGTCCGGGCATCGGTGCGGCGCCCGTGACCAGGGGCTTCACCGTTCTATCCTCCCCTGCGGAGGCAGGTGCGGCCGTCGGGATGGCGGCCGGCGTCGCGGAGGGGCAGGTGCCGCTCGTGTTTGCGGTGGGACCGTGTACCCGGTGGTGGCCGTTCCGGTCCGGCGCGCGAGTCACACCGCGCGGGGGGCCCGGCCCGGTGGGGATCCCGTGACGGGCCCGAACGGCTCGGGCCCGACGGGGCCGCCGGTGGTGCGCTGGGTGGTGGGTACGGCGTCGGAGGCCGTCGTCGCCCTGGCCGTGCTGGAACGGGCCGGCTACCGGCCGGCCCGCGGGTTCGCCGTCCTCGGCCCGGTCGACCCGGCGGCGCCGCGGTACGGCTCCGTCGTGGACGCCCGGGCGGCCGACCTGGTGGTCCGGGTGGCCGCCCGGGGCGGGTCGGTGCTGGCCGTGCTGGACCCGGGCACCCCGCTCGGGCGGGCCCTGGTGGCCGCGCTGCGCCGCTGGGGTCCGGTACGCCTGGGACTGGCCGACCGGTCCGCGTCCGACGGCCAGCCGGGCCGGATCCCGACGCAACCGGGCGGCGCGTCGACGCTGCACCGTCCCGCGGCGACCGACCCGGCGGTGCTGCTGGACCGGTTGGTGCCGGAACAGCGGGCGTTGCTGAACCGGCTGGCGAACGGGGAGACGATCGCCGCGGCGGCGGCCG
Organism: Plantactinospora sp. A48; assembly: GCF_055793945.1. Classification (NCBI taxonomy): domain Bacteria; kingdom Bacillati; phylum Actinomycetota; class Actinomycetes; order Micromonosporales; family Micromonosporaceae; genus Plantactinospora; species Plantactinospora sp. A48. The sequence continues at coordinate 15,349 of NZ_JBTIXF010000012.1, forward strand.
CGGAGTTCCTGTCGCTGCGCACCGCGAACCGGCGGATCGCGCAGGTGCGGCACCTGCTGGGGGTGCGCACCACCCGCGACGCGGTACGGATCTACGTGCGGCAGCGGCCACCCCGCCCCTCCTGAGCGGCCCCGGTCACCCGGCCCTCCCGAGCGGCCCCGCTCGACCGGCCGGCCGCGTTTCCGCCACCGGGCCCGGCCGGGTCGAGCGGTCCGGGGCCGGCCATGGGTCGCCTCAGGCCCGCGCCGACGGGGCCGGCGGGTCGGTACGGCGGCGTCGGTGCGTCCGGCTGGTGTCCACCGGCCGGCTACGGTCGACGTACCGGGGCCGGTCCGGTTCGTCGGGACGCAGCGGCGCGAGGGTGTCGGTGAGGGCGTCGATGATCCGCTCGGTGGCCCGCACCGCGGCACCGGGCGCGGCCGGGTCGAGGTCGCCCAGCACAACCGGCTCGCCGAAACACACCCGCACCACCGGCCGACGGGCGGCGGCCCGGGCCAGCGCCCGCAACAACCCGCGCGGGGCGCCGTACGGGGCCACCTCGTGCGCCCCCCACTGCGCCACCGGGATGACCGTGGCGCCGGAGGCGAGGGCGAGCCGCGCGGCGCCGGTACGACCCCGTTCCGGCCACATGCCGGGGTCCAGTCCGATCCGGCCCTCCGGGTAGACCAGCACGACCGAGCCGGCGGCGACCGCCGTGGCGGCGTCCCGCAGCGCGTGGGCGGCGGTGGCGGTGCGCCGGTCGACCCGGATGTGCCCGCTGGCCCGCATCGCGGCACCCACGACCGGGGCCCGGAACAGCCCGCCGGTGGCGAGGATCCGGGGCGCGACCCGGCGGGTCCGGCAGGCGGCGGTGAGGATCACCGGGTCGATCGGGCTGATGTGGTTCGCGGCCAGGATCAGCGGTCCGGCGCGCAGCGCCGGTGGCACGTCTCCGGTGACCCGTAGCCGCGCGACCGGGGTGATGACGACGCGGGCCAGGGTCAGGAGGAAGCGCCAGATCCGGGGTGGGCGCCACGGGGTGGTGGGGGTGTCCATCAGCGGTCGATCGTCGCACAGTCGGCCCCGACCGTGGACGGGGGCAGCGCCGGGCCGTGGGGTGTGGTCGAGGGCACGTCGTACCGGAGACCGGATTTCTACGACGACCAGTAGTATTTACTACGGGTCGTCGTAGACCGGAGGGGGTCACCCGTGGACGCGTTCGATGTCGCCCGGTGGCAGTTCGGTGTCACCACCGTCTACCACTTCCTGTTCGTCCCGCTCACCATCGGCCTGTCCACCCTGGTGGCCATCCTCCAGACCCTGTGGCACCGCACCGACGACCAGCGGTACCTGCGCCTCACCCACCTCTACGGCAAACTCTTCCTGATCAACTTCGCGATGGGTGTCGTCACCGGCATCGTGCAGGAGTTCCAGTTCGGGATGAACTGGTCGGACTACTCGCGCTTCGTCGGAGACGTCTTCGGCGCACCCCTGGCCATGGAGGCGCTGCTCGCGTTCTTCCTCGAATCCACCTTCCTCGGCCTGTGGATCTTCGGCTGGGACCGGCTGCCCCGCCGGGTCCACCTGGCCACCATCTGGGCCGCCGCCATCGGCACCACCCTCAGCGCCTACTTCATCCTCGCCGCCAACTCGTGGATGCAGCACCCCGTCGGCTACCGCGTCGACCCCGTCACCGGCCGCGCCCACCTCACCGACATCTGGGCCGTGCTGACCAACAAGGTCGCCCTGATCACGTTCCCGCACACCCTCGCCGGCGCGTTCCTGGTCGCCGGCTCCCTCATGGTCGCCGTCGCAATGTGGCACCTCACCCACCAGCGGGGGACCGAGCCCGTCCCGGCACACGACGCCCCGACCCACCCCGACCGGGACACCGGCCCGACCCAGGAAACCGACCGGGCCGGGGACACCGACCGGGCCGACGGCCAGGACGGCGACGACACCCAGGACCGGGACGCCGACCGGCGGGCCTACCGGTTCGCCGCCCGGTTCGGCGCGCTCGTCACCCTGCTCGCCGCCGGCGCCGTCCTGATCACCGGCGACATCCAGGGCAAGATCATGACCGAGGTGCAGCCCATGAAGATGGCCGCCGCCGAGGCCCTCTACCGCACCGAACAACCCGCCTCGTTCTCCGTACTCACCATCGGCAGCCTCGACGGCAGCCGCGAGGTGTTCGCCCTCAAGATCCCGTACCTGCTGTCGTTCCTCGGCACCGGCGACCCGCACGGCCAGGTCCGCGGCATCGACGACCTGCAGAACCAGTACACCGCCCAGTACGGCGCCGGCAGCTACACCCCGGTCATCCCCGTCACCTACTGGAGCTTCCGCTTCATGATCGGCCTCGGCATGGCCGCCGCCGCGATCGCCCTGTGGGTGCTGTGGGCCCACCGCCGCGGCCGTACCCCCGGCAACCGCTGGCTGGCCCGCGCCGGCCTGGTCATGCCGCTGCTGCCCCTCGCGGCCAACATCTTCGGCTGGATCTTCACCGAGATGGGCCGCCAACCCTGGGTCGTGTTCGGCGAGATGCTCACCCGCGACGGCGTCTCCCGCAGCGTCGGCCTCGCCGAAGTGCTCACCTCGTTCGCCGCGTTCACCCTGATCTACGCCATCCTCGCCGCCGTCGAGGTCAAGCTGATCATCCGGTACGCCCGCGCCGGTCTACCCGAACCCGCCCAACCGGCCCCCACCCCACCCGACGACCGCGACGACGCCGACCGGCCCCTCGCCTTCGCCTACTGACCGCCACCGACCGCCCGACCCCGAACCCCCGACCCCGAACCCCCGACCGTCCGACCCACCGCGCCGGAGGAGCTGACGCCGTGAACCTGCCCACCATCTGGTTCCTGCTGATCGCCGTGCTGTTCACCGGATACTTCGTCCTCGAAGGATTCGACTTCGGCGTCGGCGCCCTCCTGCCGGTACTCGGCCGCGACGACCGGGAACGCCGGGTACTCATCAACACCATCGGACCCGTCTGGGACGGCAACGAGGTCTGGCTCATCACCGCCGCCGGCGCCATGTTCGCCGCCTTCCCCGCCTGGTACGCCACCCTCTTCTCCGGCTTCTACCTGCCGCTGCTGCTCATCCTGCTCGCCCTCATCGGCCGCGGCGTCGCCTTCGAATACCGCCACAAGCGCCCCGAAGCCACCTGGAAACACCGCTGGGACACCGTCATCGTCGTCGGCTCGACCATCCCGGCCCTGCTGTGGGGCGTCACCCTCGCCAACATCGTCCACGGCGTGCCCCTGGCCGCCGACAGCGACTACGCCGGCGGCCTGACCGACCTGCTCACCCCGTACGCGCTGCTCGGCGGCCTGAGCACCGCGGCACTGTTCCTCGCCCACGGCGCCGTCTTCCTCGCCCTCAAGACCACCGGCGACATCCGGACCCGGGCCGGCCGGCTCGCCGTACGCCTCGGCGCCACCGCCGTGCTCCTCACCGCCGGATTCCTGGCCTGGACCGTGGGCCTACGCCCCGGCGCCACCCCCGCCGTCCTGGCCACCGCCGCGACCCTCGCCCTGCTCGGCGCCCTCGTCGCCGCCCGGCGACGCCGCGAGGGCTGGGCCTTCGCCGGCACCGCCACCGCCATCGCGCTGACCGTGGCCACCCTGTTCAGCAGCCTGTACCCCGACGTCCTGCCCTCCACCGCGGATCCCGCCGGCACCCTCACCGTGCACAACGCCGCCTCCGGCCCCTACACCCTGAAAATCATGACCTGGGTGGCCGTCGTCTTCACCCCGCTCGTGCTGGCCTACCAGGGCTGGACCTACTGGGTGTTCCGCCGGCGGATCGGCGTCGGACACATCCCGGAACACTGAGTCGACCGGAACACTGAGTCGAGCAGACCCATCGCCCGGGCGCACTCATCCAGTCCCTGCCCGGCGCTCAGCCAGCGTCGCGCAACTCGGCCAACCGCGCCTCGATCTCCGCCAACTCCGCCCGCAGCTTCTCGGCCTGCTGCTCCGCCTCCGTCCGCTCGACGGCCATGATCTGCTCCACCGCCTCCCGCACCCCCGGCACGTCCACCAGGGCCACCATCCGCAACGCCTCCGCCGGCTTCACCACGTACGGCTTCGCCAACGCCTTGCTGCCCTGCGCCGCGGCCACCGTCCACTCGCCCTCGGCGTACGCCAGGGTCACCGTCAGCCCCGCCGGTGCCTTCGGCCGGGCCGCCCGCCCGGCCCGCCGCGCCGGCTTGGCCTCCGCGCCCACCGTCGTCGTCGAATCCGCCTCGGCCACCGGGGTCTCCTTCACCTGCGTCGGATTCTTCCGGGCCGACGGCACCGGCTCACGGGTCACCATGAACTCCGGCTCCGGCCTGGGCTCCGGCACCACCGCCGGCTCGGGCGACTTCTGCTCCGGCGACTTCGACTCGGCCCGCCGGCTGCCACCCTTGGGCGGCAGGGACAGATCGGTGGGGGAGAACGGCAACTCGTCCCGGCCGAACCGCACCACCAACCAGTCGTCCGACACCGCCGGATCGGTCAACTCCACCACCTGACCCAGCTGGCCGGCGATCTGCCCCGCCGACTCGGTGAACATCACCCTCGGCTTACGCCCGGTGGCGAGCGTGTCCCGGATGTGCTGCAACTCCTCGGGCGCCAAACCCTGGGCCGTGGTACGCGCGGCGGCCATCAGAACCCCTCTTTCGTACACCTGTATCAGTACGGATACCTTCCTACCAGGACCGCCCGACACTCCGCACGCCGACACCCGCCCGCGCCGCGACAGCGTACGCCCACCCGGGCCCACGACCCACCACAACCTGAGGCCACCACCACCCCGGCCAGCTGTGACCCGCATCGCCGCCGACCACCGCAACCCGACGGTATGGTCGGCGGCGACCAGGACACCGAACCAGGGGAGAGGTCCAATGAGTCCGGTCACCGTGATCACCGGAGCCAGCCGAGGCATCGGCGCCGCCACCGCCCGCCGGCTCGCCACCGCCGGCCACGACATCGTGCTCGGCTACCACCGCGACCACGACGCCGCCAACGCCGTACTCGCCGACGTGCGCGCCGCCGGCCGCCGGGGGACCACCGTGGCCGCCGACACCAGCGACCCCACCGACGTCGTACGACTGTTCGACGCCGCCGCCGACCTGGGGGAACTGACCGGACTGGTCAACAACGCCGGCGTCGCCAGCCAGATCGGCCCGTTCGTCGACCTCGACCCCGACGACCTACGCCGCGTCGTCGACACCAACCTCATCGGCTACATCCTGTGCGCCCAACAGGCCGCCCGACGCATGAGCACCGGCGCGGCCATCGTCAACATCTCATCCGGCGCCGCCACCCTCGGCAGCCCCGGCGAATACGTCCACTACGCCGCCACCAAGGCCGCCACCGACACCCTCACCATCGGCCTCGCCAAGGAACTCGCCCCCCGCGGCATCCGGGTCAACGCCGTCGCACCCGGCATCATCGACACCGGATTCCACACCGGCTCCGGCGCCCCCGACCGGGCCACCAGCGCCGCCGGCCGGATCCCGATGGGCCGCGCCGGCACCGCCGACGAGATCGCCGCCGCCATCGCCTGGCTGCTCGGCCCCGAATCGTCGTACGCCACCGGCGCCGTCCTACGGGTCGCCGGCGGCCTGTAATAGACCGCCGGCCAACCCACCACACCCACCGCCGGGACCATCCGGCCCGACCCGGGGGAGAACCCCCCGGTCAGTACGACGCCGGCGGGATGCTCTGCTCGTACTGGAAGACGTTGCACGGGTCGTACCTCGCCTTGATCCGGCGCAACCGCTCGAAGTTGGAACCCCAGTACGCGGTCTCCCACTCCGCCATCCCGATGTTCGGCACGTTCACGTAGGCCCCGTCCACATACGGTCGCAACGCCAGGCTGAACTCGGCGATCCACGCCTGCGCGATCGGGGTGGTGGCGTCGCCACTGTCCGGCTCGCCACGGGTACCCCAACCGACGCCCGGTTCCGCATAGAACAGCGCATCGCGGTGCGGGAACGCCGAACCACCGCGAGGCTCCCGCGCCTGAGCGCCCGAACCGAACGCCTGGGTGAAGAAGTTGCTGTCATCCGTCGGGGCGTTCTCCATGAACGCGCGGACCACCCCGATCGCCTCCCGGGGGAAGGGCCGAACCGCGAACTGCGAGAAGAACTTCCACTTCCCGGGCTCATCCTCGGTCGGGATCTGGAACCCGGAATACACCTCGCCCCAGTCCCCGATCTGCACCGTCACCTCCGGTTCACCGACCGACAGGATCGGCTCCAGCAACTCCCGCGCCTCCGCCTCCGAACCCTCCGCGAGCACCCCGAACAGCAGGATCTGAGACTTGTGGATCTCAACCTGGGTACCCAGGCGGTTGTCGGCGAACGGCGCGATCCGCTGCCACCTGTCGAAAATCTCCTCCAGGTCGTCGAGACCCTCCCAGGTCACCTGCAGGTAGGCGACGCTCCGCAGCGGCGTCGCCTGGTAGGTGAGCGAGGTGACGATCCCGAAGTTTCCGTTGCCCGCCCCACGCAGCGCCCAGAGCAGGTCCGAGTGGTTCCGCAGGTCCACCTCGATCGCCCGTGCGCCGTTGACACCGGACGCCACGACGATCTCCACCCGTACCAGGCTGTCGCAGGCCATGCCGAGGTAGCGGGTGAGGAAACCGAAGCCACCCCCGAGGGTCGCCCCGGACAGGCCCACGCTGCCCTCCGTCCCGGTCGTCACCGCCAGACCATGGTCGGAAAGCGTGGTCACCGCCTCCAACTGGTTGAGCCCGGCACCGACCGTCGCAATCGACGTCGCCTCGTCGACGTGGACCGACTTCAGTTCACTGACGTCGATCACGAGGCCGTTGTCCACATTCGACCAGCCTTCGAGACTGTGCCGGCCGCTGCGCACCCGCAGCGCGACATTGTGCTGACGCGCCCAGGTGAGGGCGTTGACCACGTCCTGGGTCTCCTGGGCGAACACGATGACCAGCGGATAACGGACGAACAGTTCGTCCCAGCCGAGGCTCGCGCTCGCGTACCCCGGGTCCTCGGGGTAGACGATCCGGCCGGTCAACTTCGCCGGCGGACTCTCCTCGCCCGAGTACGGGTCGGCACCGTCGGGTCGCCAGTCCGAACCGCTGGCCGCGACACCTGGGAGAACGACCACCCCGGCGCCAACGGCCGTCGCCTTGAGCAGTTCACGACGGGAAAGGTCGTGCATGGTCCACATCCTTTCGAGCGGGTTGCGCCACTGTTCGACGAAGGGGACCGTTGTCCCGTCCGGTGGCGTTAACTCACGCTAATACCGGAAACGTCCTCACAGATCCGGCTCCGCCCCGTGGGTACCCGGTCGGGTGATACGCCCAGACTTCCGCCCGCCTCGGCCTCTTTCGCCTCACCGGACCCTGGTACACCGGGGGCCAGCGGCGTTTCATGGGCGGCGTTTTCACGGGCGAGCGCCGGTACTCGGCCTGCGCGACCTGTCCCGGGTCGATCGGAACCGCGGTCAGACATGTTCCAGATGGTGTGCCGCGCCGCCCGCGTCCGTCGGACAGGAGAGGCGGGGCGGATGAACTGTGCAGACTTGGTGTCGTCCCGGCGACAAGAAGTCTGCACAGTCCGACGATCCCCATCCCCATCGCCATCGGCTCGGTCGCGGTGGCCGTCCGTTCGTCGTACCGGCGGCACCGGCTGCATGTTCGATAATCTACATTATGTCAACTTGAGAAGATGGGGTGCCGCGCCGAGCCCAGTCGGTCGTGCCCCGCCCATGACGACCGCGCGCATCGTCGACGGTGCGCGCGGTCGTCATGTCAGCGCGCCGCCGGTACGGCGAGGACGGCGTCGAGCAGATCGGCCCCGGGAAGGCCGGCGGTCCGATCTCGGCCGCACCACGAACTCGGCATCGGACCAGCCGGGCGTTTCACGGGTACGACCCGGTGGACGAGCCGCGGACAAGCCGCGCGATCCGCCGCCCGTTACAGCGGCCCCGACAACGATGAACGCCCAACTGGGCCCACACGCCGGGCCAACCCCGAAGACATTTCGAACCCACCGCAGGTGCGGCGACGATCGGCGCCCACCACCCCGGCGGTCGACACCAGCCGCTCCGGTCCCCGGGCTTCCGCCGTCCTCGGTGCCGCGGGTCGGGTATCCCCGAGCGAGCGTCGCGACCCGGGGTGCGGTCGGCGTTTCCGGAGAAACCCGGTGTCCCGGACGTCGCTTGGCCGAGATCCGAAAATCATGCATAATATTCGTTATGCATGATATAGGTGATGAAACGGTCCTCATGTTGATCGACGCCTTTCTCACCTCGCGCGCCACCCGCAAGCCCTCCCCGCACACCCTGGCGGCGTACCGCCGGGACCTGCTGGCCATCGCTACCCTGGTCGCCGACGCGGAGCCGGCCGTTCCACTGGCCGCACTCCCCCTGTCCGGCCTGACCACCCGGGCGCTGCGGGGGGCCTTCGCCCGGTTCGCCGCCGAGCGTGCCTCCGCGTCGATCCACCGGGCGTGGTCCACCTGGAACGGTTTCTTCGCGTTCCTGGTGGCCGAGGGTGTGGTGGAGGGCAATCCGATGTCCGCCGTGGACAAGCCCGGGGTGCCACTCCCCCCGCCGAAGCCGCTGCGGGGCGCGGACACCCCGGAGCAGTTGCTGGAGGCGGTGGCCCGGACCGATGGGCGGGTTCGGGATCCGTGGCCGGAGCGGGATGTGGCGGTGCTGGCGTTGGCGTTGTGCGCCGGGTTGCGGCTGGGTGAGCTGTTGGAGCTGCGGGTCGGTTCGATCGGTGGGCGGCCGGGTGAGCGCCGGGTCGACGTGCTGGGTAAGGGGGGCCGGTCGCGGGTGGTGCCGATCGAACCGGAGTTGGACGCGGTGGTGGTGGCCTATCTGGACAGTCGGCGGCGCCGGTTCGGGGACCGGACGGTGCGGGTCGACTCGCCGTTGCTGGTGGATCGGGCCGGTACGCCGCTGCGGCGCGGTGGCCTGCAGTATCTGGTGGGGTCGTGTTATCGGCGGGCGGGGATCACCGACCGGGTGCCGAGGGGGGCGCAGTTGCACGCGTTGCGGCACACGTTCGCGACCCGGTTGGCCGAGGACGGGGCGAGCGCGTCGGAGATCATGCGGTTGTTGGGGCACGCGAGCCTGACGACGAGTCAGAACTACATCGAGGTGACGGCCGAGCAGCAGCGGGCGGCGGTGCGGGCGAACCGTACCAACCGGTCGTTGGGTCGGCTGGTGGTGGCGCCGGAGGGGTGACCCGGGTCGGGGCCGGTCCGCCGGGGCGGGGGTTCAGACGAGGTCGACGACCAGAGGGCGGTGGTCGGAGATGGTGGCCATGGGGGTGCTGACGGCGCTGACGGCGGTGAGTCGGTCTCCGCCGTCGGGGTCGACGAGGATGTGGTCGAGTTGCATCCGGGGTTGGCTGGCCGGGTAGGTGGGTTGGCGGCCGAGGGTGCGCCAGCGGGAGACGGCGGTGGCCAGGCCGGCGGGCAGGTTGAGGTCGCCGAGCAGGACCCGGGGTGGGGGCAGGGCGCGCAGGGCGCGGATGGCCTGGCGGAGTTGGTGGATGTTCCAGCCGGGTACGAATGACAGGTGGGTGGCGGCGGCGGTGACGGGGCCGAACGGGGTGTCGAGGACGGCGGCGAGGAGGACCCGGGGTTCGTCGCGCAGCAGGATGAGGCGGCGGCCGGGGCCCTGGATGTGGACGGGTGAGCGGATGGGTGCCGGGCGCAGCCGGGTGACCTGCCAGGAGTGGGCCGGGTAGCGGCTGACGAGGCCGACGCCGTAGCAGGGTTCGCCGTGGCCGTCGTCGTCGTGGGTGAGGGGTCGGAAGCGTTCTCCGGGGGTGCCGACGACGGCGGCGGCGAACTGGTGGGAGGGGGCGTCGAGGGCTTTGGCGGCGACTGCGGTGAGGTCGAGGTGGCCGCTGCGGGACTGGTCGCGGTCGACTTCCTGGAGGGCGAGGATGTCGGCGTCGAGGGCGTGTACGGCGGCGGCGAGGCGGTCGGGGTTGACGAGGCCGTCCTCGGGTGAGCGGCCGTGGAGCAGGTTGAAGGTCACCAGGCGCACTCCTGCACCCTACGGGGCGGGGTGGGAGGCTTGTGGGGTGATGAAGGCGCTGTGTTGTTCGATGGTGGTGTTTGTGGTGGTGGCGTCGTTGGGGGTGGTGTTGCGGCGGCGGGGTGGCCGGTGAGGTGGTCGGGTTTTTCGCGGGGCGGGTCAGGGGTTGTGGCGGCCGGGTGCGGCGAAGCGGCCGCCGCGGATCTCCCGTAGGGCCTTTCGGCGGGTGTCGCCGCGCAGCGTGTCGACGTAGAGCCGCCCGTCGAGGTGGTCGTGTTCGTGTTGCAGGGCGCGGGCCAGGAAGTCGCTGCCCCGGATGGTGACGGGTTCACCGTGCTGGTCGACGCCGCGGGCGGTGATGTGCCGGGCGCGGGGGGTCGGGAAGTACAGGCCGGGGATGGACAGGCAGCCCTCGTCGTCGTCCTGTTGTTCGGCGGAGGGGTCTTCGAGGACGGGGTTGACCAGGTGGCCGCGGTTTCCGTCGGCGTCCCAGACGAAGACCCGGGCGGCGACGCCGATCTGCGGGGCGGCCACGCCGGCCCGGCCGGGGGCGCCCAGGAGGGTGTCCATGAGGTCGGTGACCAGGGTCCGTAGTTCGGTGTCGAAGCTGGTCACGGGGTCGCACGTGGTGCGTAGTACCGGGTCGCCGAGGATCCGGATCGGCCGCATCGTCATGGTTGACAAGGTTAGCGGGGTGTTCCGGTGGCCGGTCCCGGTCGGTGGTGGGTGGCTGCCGTCCGGGTGGGCGGGGCCAGGGCGGCGCGCAGTGGTGCGGCTTTGGCGGCGGCTTCGGCCACTTCGGCGTCCGGGTCGCTGTGCCAGGTGATGCCGCCGCCGGCCCACAGGTGTAGCCGGTGGGGGTCGGCGGCGGCGGTGCGGATGGTCAGGCCGAGGTCCAGGCCGTCGGTGCCGATCCAGCCGAGGGCGCCCATGGCGGGTCCCCGGCCGACCGGTTCCAGGTGGGCGATGGCGTCCAGGGCGGCGAGTTTCGGGGCGCCGGTGACGGAGCCGCCGGGGCAGATGGCGTGGAGCAGGTCGGCGAGGCCGGTTCCGGGTCGTGGTGCGGCCGAGACGGTTGATTCGGCCTGCCAGAGTCCGCACCAGCGGCGGATGCCGAACAGTTCGTCGACCCGGACCGATCCGGTGCGGGCCACCTGGGCGAGGTCGTTGCGGGCCAGGTCGACGATCATGATGTGTTCGGCTCGTTCCTTGGCGGAGGCGAGCAGTTCCCGCCGGCCGGCGGGGGTGGCCGGTCGGGTGCCCTTGATGGGGCGGGTGTGGATGCGTCCGGCGTGGATTTCGACGAGGGTTTCGGGTGAGGCGCAGGCCACGGCCCAGTCGTCGCCGGTGAGGACGGTGCCGTATCGGGCGCCGGGCAGGCTGGCGAGCCGGTGCAGTGCGGGTCGTGGGTCGCCCCGGTAGGGGGCGCTGGCGTGGCCGACGATGTTGACCTGGTAGACCTCGCCGCGGCTGATCAGTTGGCGGGCCTGTTCGACGGCGGCGGCGTGGCGTTCGGGTGGCCAGCTGTTCCGCCAGGGGCCGAGGTGCCAGTCGGGGTGGTTGGTGGCCGGGGGCGGGTGGGTGTCGGGTGGGCTGGGGTGCGGTGGTGCCGGGTTGGTGGGGTGGGCGTAGACGACGGCCACCAGGTCGGGTACGGCGGGGGCGGGGCTGGGTGGGCCGGTGGGTCGGCCGGCCATCCGGGCGCTGGCGGCGGCGGAGATGAACACGGTGGCGCCGCAGGTGTCGCCCGGTTGGTGCCGGTGTGGGTCGGTGCCGGGTCGGGTCAGGTCGGTCACCGGCAGTCCGTGGCCGGCCAGGAATGTTTCGAGCAGCGCGGCGGGGTCGTCGTGGTGTGCGGGGTGCTGGTTCGGGGGTGCCCACCACTGGAGGCGGGCGTGTTCCACCAGTGGTCCGGCGCAGCGGCCCGGGGGTGCGGCCGGGGTCGCGGTCGGGGCTGTCCGGGGTGCCGGGGTGTCGGCTGCTGATGCCTGGGTTGCGGCTGGTGGTGCCGGGGTTGCGGCTGGTGGGGTCGGGGGTTCGACCGGGAACCGGGTCGGGGGTTCGGTTACGGACAGTGTCGGATATCCGGCGACCAGGGGCGTTGGTCGGGAGCCTGGGGTGGGGGTCGGCGGGGTGGTCCCGGAGGGTGTCGGGCCGGGTGCGCAGGGTGCCGCCGGATGCCCCGTGAGCGGCGGTGGGAGCGTTTCCAAGACGTCTGGACCCTTTTCCCTCATCCGTTGGGAGGATTCTGTCTTACCAAGCCGTGAATGTGCTCGATGAAGTTCACTTCCGCTTGGTACCGTGCGTCACTGGTCATGTGAACCATGACACAGCACCCCCCACAGTCCGGAGATCTCCGATGTGTCAGCACCAACCCACCTGTCCATCTGCCGACGCCACCGACCGGGAGGCTGCCCGGGTCATCGCCTGCTTCCGCGAGCAGGGCTGGAGTCTGCTCTGCAACGGGGTCATCGTGTTCGAGGACACCGGTGAGCTGCTGCCTGACGGTCGGACCGTCGCGCCGCACCGCGGCCCGGCCCGGCACGTCGTACCAGCCTAGACGTCGTCACGTCCCGTGACAGCGGCCCGGTCCCCCGGTGCCGCGCCGCCGACCCGGTGTCCGGGCCGGCGGCTTCCTGGATCAGCCGGTGGCTGATCCGCACACCGGTCGCTGACGCACCGCGCACCGGCGGGTGACTCACTCCTCGAACGCCTCCGGGGACGGGCAGGCGCAGACCAGGTTCCGGTCGCCGTACGCCCCGTCGACCCGCCGCACCGGCGGCCAGTACTTCCCCGCCCGGGTCACCCGCGCCGGATAGGCCGCGACCGATCGCGGGTACGGATGTTCCCACTCGTCGGCCGACACCATCTCGGCGGTGTGTGGCGCGTTGCGTAGCGGGTTGTCCCCGGCCGGCCACTCCCCTTCGCCGATCCGGTCGATCTCCTCTCGGATCGCGATCATCGCCGCGCAGAACCGGTCGATCTCGGCCAGGTCCTCGCTCTCGGTGGGTTCCACCATCAGGGTGCCGGCGACCGGGAACGACATGGTGGGGGCGTGGAAGCCGTAGTCGATGAGTCGTTTGGCCACGTCGTCCACGCTCACCCCGGTGGCCCGGGTCAGCGGCCGCAGGTCCAGGACGCACTCGTGTGCCACCAGGCCCTTGTTGCCGGTGTACAGCACCGGGTAGTGCCCGCGCAGCCGGGCCGCGACGTAGTTCGCGGCCAGCACCGCCACCCCGGTGGCCCGGGTCAGCCCGTCGGCGCCCATCATCCGCAGGTACGCCCACGGGATGGGCAGGATGCCCGCCGAGCCGTGCGCCGCCGCCGAGATCACCGGCCGGCCTGTGCCGTGCGGGGTGGCGTCGGTGGTGGTGGTGGTGGCGCCGAGGGGGTCACCGGGCAGGAACGGGGCCAGGTGGGCGCGGGCGGCGACCGGACCCACGCCCGGGCCGCCGCCGCCGTGTGGGATGCAGAACGTCTTGTGCAGGTTCAGGTGGGACACGTCCGCGCCGAACCGGCCGGGCTTGGCGAAGCCGAGCAGCGCGTTGAGGTTCGCCCCGTCGACGTACACCTGGCCCCCGGCGTCGTGGACCTTCGCGCACAGCGACGCGATGCCGGTCTCGTACACGCCGTGGGTGGACGGGTAGGTGACCATGATGGCGGCCAGCCGGTCCCGATGCTGGTCGATCTTGGTGTCGAGGTCGACCAGGTCGACGTTGCCCCCGTCGTCGCAGGCCACCACGACGACCCGCATGCCGGCCATGACGGCGCTGGCGGCGTTGGTGCCGTGCGCGGAGGCGGGGATCAGGCACACGTCCCGGTCGTGCTCGCCGCGGTGGCGGTGCCAGCCGCGGATGGCCAGCAGGCCGGCCAGTTCCCCCTGCGAGCCGGCGTTGGGTTGGACGCTGACCACGTCGTATCCGGTGATCTCGGCCAGCCAGCGTTCGAGTTGGGTGATCAGTTCCCGGTAGCCGTCGGCCTGGTCGGCCGGGGCGTAGGGGTGCAGGTTGGCGAACTCGGGCCAGCTGACCGGTTCCATCTCGGTGGTGGCGTTGAGTTTCATGGTGCAGGAGCCCAGCGGGATCATGCCCCGGTCCAGGGCGTAGTCGAAGTCGGCGAGCCGGCGCAGGTAGCGCAGCATCGCGGTCTCCGAGTGGTGGGTGCGGAACACCGGGTGGGTGAGGAAGTCGCTGGTGCGGGCCAGCCCGGCCGGCAACGCGCCGCCCCCGGCGGTGCCCGGCGTCCCGGCGACGGTGGCGCCGGCTGGTGTCCCGGCCGGGGTGGCGGGCCGCGCGGCGGCCGGGGTCTCAGCCGGGGCGGTCACGCCGAACGCCGCCCACACGACGCTCAGGTGCTCCTCGGTGGTGGTCTCGTCGCAGGAGACGCCGACCCGGTCACCGTCCACCAGACGCAGGTTGACCCCCCGCCGCGCGGCGGCGGTGACCACGTCGGCGGCCCGGCCCGGCACGAACGCCGTGACGGTGTCGAAGAACGCCTCGTGGGCCAGTTCCACCCCGCCGCCGGTGAGGCCGGCGGCCAGCCGGGTGGCCATGGCGTGGGTACGTCGGGCGATCTCCCGCAGCCCGTCGGGGCCGTGGTAGACGGCGTACATGCCGGCTATCACCGCCAGCAGCACCTGCGCGGTGCAGATGTTGCTGGTGGCCTTCTCCCGGCGGATGTGCTGTTCGCGGGTCTGCAACGCCAGCCGGTACGCCGGTTGCCCGTCGGCGTCGCGGGACACCCCGACCAGGCGGCCGGGCAGCATCCGTTCCAGGCCGGAGCGCACCGCCAGGTAGCCGGCGTGCGGGCCGCCGAAGCCCATCGGTACGCCGAACCGTTGGGTGGTGCCGGCGGCGATGTCGGCGCCGATCTCGCCGGGCGCGCGCAGCAGGGTCAGGGCGAGCAGGTCGGCGGCCACCGTCACGAGGGCCCCGGCGGCGTGCGCGGCCTCGACCAGCCGGGTGTGGTCGCGTACCGCGCCGGAGACGCCCGGGTACTGCAGGTGCAGTCCGAAGAACCCGTCGGGCAGTTCGTCGGTGTCGACGTCGAGGACCCGGACCTCGATGCCGAGCGGTTCGGCCCGGGTGGTGATCACGGCGAGGGTCTGCGGCAGGGCGTCGGCGTCGACGACGTACACGTTGCTGCCGCTCCTGGACGCGCGGCGGGCGAGGGTCATCGCCTCGGCGGCCGCGGTGGCCTCGTCGAGCATGGAGGCGTTCGCGGTGCTCAGCGCGGTCAGGTCGGTGACCATGGTCTGGAAGTTCAGCAGCGCCTCGAGCCGGCCCTGGCTGATCTCCGGCTGGTACGGCGTGTACGCGGTGTACCAGGCGGGGTTCTCCAACACGTTGCGGCGGATCACCGCCGGGGTGTGGGTGCCGTGGTAGCCCATTCCGATCATGGAGGTGGCGACCCGGTTGCGGCCGGCGATGTCGCGTAGTTCGGCCAGGGCCTGTTCCTCGGTGGCCGCCGGCGGCAGGTCGAGGGTGCCGTGCCAGCGGATCACCTCGGGGATGGCGGCGTCCATCAGCTCGTCCACGGAGCCGAATCCGACGGTGTCCAGCATGCGCCGCAGTTGGGCGGCGTCGGGGCCGACGTGCCGGTCGGCGAACTGAGGTGCGGTCATCGGGCACTCCCGGGAGGTCGACGGATCGGCCTCCCCCTCTGTCACGCCACGGTGCGCGTTCCAGAGTGCCTGGCCCCCGCGGTCCTTTGTGCCTGAGAGGTTCCGGGGAGGATTTGCCCCTTCGGCGCCGTCCCCGGGCGGGCCCGGAGGCGGTCTCTCCCGCGTGGGTGGTACCGGCGGACCCCACGCTACCAGCGGGCCCGCCCGGCCGCCCGGGGTGGTCACCGGCCCGCCGGCGTCCGGCCCGGTTTCCGGTGGGGGCGGCGGCGGTGGCTACCGGGCGGCCGGCTCGACCGCCACCGGGGTCGGCGGCGGGCCGGCCGGCCTGGCGACACCGGCTCGCGGGTCGACGGCGGCGGCGGGGTTGGGGGCGGTGGCGGCGGGGTTGGTGCCGGCGGTGGCGTGCCGGGCGGGGTGGGTGACCCGGTGGACCAGTTCGGTCAGCGCGACACCCAGCGGCGCGTCGACGGTCACGGTGGCGTGGTCGTCACCCCGGGTCGGGCCCTGGTTGACGATCGCCACCGGAATGTCCCGTCGGGTGGCGCGGATCACGAACCGGCGGCCGGACATCACCGTCAGGGACGAGCCGAGCACCAGCAGCAGCCGGGCCCGCTCGACCAGGTCGAAACAGTCGGCGACCCGGGCCGGGGGCACGGACTCGCCGAAGAACACCACATCCGGTTTCACCGTGCCACCGCAGGAGGCGCAACCGACCGGGCGGAACCGGTCGATCTCGGTGTCGGGCAGTTCGACGTCACCGTCCGGGTTGACCGCGGTGGCCCGGGCCGCGAAGTCCGGGTTCGCCGCCCGCAGCCGGGCGTCCAGGTCGGCCCGGCCGGTCCGTTCGCCGCAGTCCAGGC
Source organism: Plantactinospora sp. A48 (assembly GCF_055793945.1). Classification (NCBI taxonomy): domain Bacteria; kingdom Bacillati; phylum Actinomycetota; class Actinomycetes; order Micromonosporales; family Micromonosporaceae; genus Plantactinospora; species Plantactinospora sp. A48. The sequence goes on from NZ_JBTIXF010000012.1 coordinate 31,836, forward strand.
AGACCACCCGGTCCAGGTTGCCGTGCAGTTCGATCACCCCACCGGCGCCGGCGGCCTGGTGCAGGCCGTCCACGTTCTGGGTGATCACCCCGGCGAGCAGGCCGTGGTGTTGCAGCCGGGCCACCGCCCGGTGGCCGGCGTTGGGCCGGGCCCGGGCGATGGTGCGCCAACCCAGGTGGCTGCGCGCCCAGTACCGGCGGCGGGCGACCGGGTCGCGGGTGAACGTCTGGTACGTCATCGGGGTGTGCCGGCGGGCCACCCCGCTGGGCCCCCGGTAGTCCGGGATGCCCGACTCGGTGGACAACCCGGCGCCGCTGAGTACCACGACGTCACCGGCCGCCACCATCGCGGCCAGCGCGTCGAACCCGTCACCTGCCGAACCCGTCACCCGTCCATGCTGCCTCACCGGGCCACCCACCGGCGAACACCTGTCCCCCCGCCGGCTGCCCCGCTCACCCGGGCCGCCCGGACGGCCCCGGTTGTTCCTGCGCGCCGCCGTGTCCGAGGTCACAGCGAGCAGCACGATCAACCGGGAAACGTCCGGGGCCGGCCGGGGTCAGGGGTGCTCGGGTCGGGTCAGCGCCGGCCGGGCGGCCGAACCGGCCACCGGACGCCCGGCGTCGGCGACCATCCGGTCCATGGTCCGGGCCAGGTGTTCACTGCCGTCGTGCAGGTGCTTCGCCGCCGCCTCCATGTGCGAGATCATCATCTCGCCGTAGATGCGCAACGCCTCCTGCATGGCCGCCGAGTCGGTGAAGTCCGGACCGGCCGAGCTGCGGTAGCTGTGCACCGCCTGCTCCGCCTCCCGGCGGGCGTCCTCCACCGCCGCCTGCACGTACGCCTCGTACTGCACCCGGGCGTAGTCGGCGACCCGGCGGGCGTACTCGTGCGCCTGGGCGATGATCTGCTCCGCCTCCCGCTGCGCGGCCGAGAGCAGGTTCACCTCCTTCGCGCCCGGCCCCTCACTGCGCTGGCTCGGGATGACCCCGTGCCGGTACAGCTCGACCTGGTTGCCGATCCGCTCGTTCTCCGCCCGCAGATCCGCGATCTGCGCCGCGAGCACGTCCAACTCATCGGCGACCTGCAGCCGGAACGCGTCCACCCCCCGCTGGTCGTACCCGCGGCGGGTCAACGACGCCTGGTCGAACGTCCACCGCCGGGCCCGGTCGGCGGTGAGCCGGACCTGCGGCACGCCGGTCGACACCTCGGAACCGTCGTACCTGCTGATCGAAGCCGCGCTCACTGGCCACCTCCGGGCACCTGGTCGATGTGGGTGCGCCAGGCCGGCCCGTACCAGTGGGCACCGAGGCCCTCGTGGTGCAACCGGCCGGGGTCGTAGCCGGCGCCGCGCAGCGCCTGCACCGAACCCGACACCATCTGGTCCGAGCCGCACACGTACACGTGCCGGTCCCGGAAGTCACCGTCGGACAACACCAGGTCAACCACCCGGTCCACGCCCTCGGGCTGACCCGGGCCGCCACCGACGGCGTACCGGACGGTCAGCCACGGATACTGCGCGGCGAGCTTGTCGATCGCCTCCGAGTCGTACAGCTCCAGCGGGGACCGCGCCCCGACGTACAGCTGCACCCGGCGGTGTCCGTGTTCGGTCGCCACGTGCTCCACGAGCGACTTCAACGGCGCCCAGCCCGTGCCACCGGCCAACAACAGCAGGTCGGCGCGGCCCGCCCGGGACAGCGCCAACCGGTCCCCCACCGGCGCGGCCAGGTGGACCTGGTCACCGACGTTCAACCCGTACACCAGGCGGGAACTGACCAGCCCGCCGGGCGCGGCCCGCACGTGCAGCTCCAGGGTGCCGTCCGGGCGGGGCGCGTTGGCCGGCGAATAGTAACGCCACGTGCGCACCGCCGGACTGGACACCCCGATGGACTGGCCGGGGGTGAACGGCAGCAGGTACGACGGGCGCAGCGTGATCACCGCCACGTCGAAACCGCGTCGCTCGTGCGCGAGGACCTCACCCACCCACCAGGGCGGGCTGACCTTCTCCGCCTCCCGGGCGGCGTCGGTCATCACCTGCGCGACCAGTCCGTACGCGGCCGCCCAGTCCGCGGCCAGGTCCTCGGTCCACCGGTCGGCCAGGAAGTGCCGCAGGGTGGCCAGCAGCGCCGCGCCGACCGCCGGGTAGTGCTCGGCGCGGACCGCGAACTTGCGATGGTCGGCGCCGAGGTCCTGCAGGAAGCCGACCAGCTGGTCCAGCTGGTCCACGTTGGAGACGATGTGTCCCAGCGCGGTCACCAGCCGGTCCCGCTGCCCCGCCATGTTGGTGGGGAACATCTGCCGCAGGTCCGGGTCGGTCAGGAACAGGGTGGAGTAGAAGAAGAGCGGCACCTGGTCGCCGTGCGCGGCCACCAGGGACCAGCTCTGCTTGAGCCGGGCGACGTCCACGCTCAGGCGCCCACCGGCTGGCCATCGGACACGACCTGGTCCTGCACCTGGGCGAGGACCTGCCGCACGTCGTCGACGATGTCCGCCGGCACGTCCAACTGTTGCAGCGCCCCCACCAGGTGCGCACCGACCAGCGCGTAGTGCGCGGTCGGGATGCTCAGCGGCTTGTGCGCCTCCGGCAGCGACCGGCCGGTGTAGGCGTCCGGCCCACCCAGCACGGTGGTCAGCATCAGCACCATGTGTCGACGCTGCCGCTCCATGTCGGTGCCGACGAAGTACGGCGCGAGCTGCGGGTCACCCAGCACCCGCTCGTAGAACAGCTGCACCGCCGCCTTGAGCGCGGGACCGCCACCAATCCGGTCGAAATGTGAGGCGGTGGGCGCGCCGTCGGCGGGATTACGGGTCGTGTCCGTCATGGAGGGGAATTCCTTCCGCAGGGCGTGCCGGCAGTGTTTGACGATGCGAGGGAACATCGCCGTGGGCACGCGGTTCGTAACGCTGCCTGACGGACGATAGTAGGCCCGCCTCCCAGACGGTGTCAGCCGGCGTCCGATCTGGGCCTTCTTCGCTGGTCAGCGCACCGACGACCAATGTACCGCCGCGTCCCGTACACGGGACGCGTGTCGATCCGTTCCGGCGCCGCCGCAGCGCCCGCTCACCGCCGGGCGACCGCCCCGGAGGTGGCGCCGACCCGCAACCCCGAGGTGTCCACCACCTCGAAGTCAGCACCACGCAACCCACCCAGGGCGTGCAACGCGTCGTTGTCCCAGCGCCGGTCCGGCACACCGGACAGGTACCAGGCCGAACCGTGGTCGGCCACGACCACCCCGTACCGCTTCATCGCCTCGGCGATGATCCGGGCCTGCCGGGGCAGACCGGCGGTCCGCACCGACGACCTGAGCCGCAACCGCTGCCCCAACTGCGGCAACGCCGGGTCGGTGGCCGTCGACGCCGAATGCGTCGCCGGCCAGGTGTAGCCGGTGCGGGTCCGGGGCACCGTGATCCGGACCGCGTGGTCGATCCGCCCGGCCGCGACCTCGTCGTACCGCACCAGACCCGCCAGGATGGACAACCCCGAGGCGTCCGCGGACGTCCAGCCCGCCCGCCGCAGCGCGTTGGACCGCAGGTCGAACACGGCGCCCGAACCGGCCCGCCACCCGCCGCCGTCCCGGTGCGCCCCGAACAATTCGTACGCCCGGCACGCCGACCGGTCCCACACGATCACATGCCGGTCGCCGGTGGCCGCCGCGCCCCCCTCCACCGCCGCGTCCGGCGGGACCGGATACGGTCCACGGTCACTCTCCGCGGCGTACTCGAACCGCACCGGCACCCGGGGTTGCCCGGCCGGGACCTCGGTGACCGGGATCCCGATCGGGCCGCCGTCCCAGGTGCCCGACCCGAAGTCGGCGTGCACCGCCGCGTCGGCGCCCACGCTGGCCACGAACGCCGACGAACGGGCGTGGACCGGCAGCCGGGAGACGTCCGCGTGCCACACGTTGTCGGCCGGGAACACCCGGCAGCCGGTCGGGGCGGGACCCGGCGACGGACGCCGGCCGAGCGCCGCCGACGCCCGGGCGGAACCCGACGCGGAACCGGCGCTGGGGCTGGGGCCGGGGCCGGTCGGCGCGGACCCCACGCCGGCGGTCGGCGTCCCGGCGGGACGTGAACCGGCGGCCGGGCCCGCGGAACAGCCGGCCAGCAGCAGGGCGACGAGCGACCCGGCCAGCGCGGCCCGACGGCGGTACGGCAGGGGACGCGACACCCGCAGCATTGTGCCCACCCCCCGGCTCCACGTCCACGGCGGGCTCGGGTTCACCGACGGCCCCGGGTCAACCGGCCGCCACGGCCCGGTCCACACCGTCCTCGTGGCGGCCCAGGAACACCGGATCCCGGCCCGTCGCCACGTCCACCACCGCCTTCACCGCCGCCGCCTGATCCCGCACGGCACCCCGCAACCACGTCACCCGGTACCGGCGGGCCGTGTCGTCACCCACCCCGACCGCGTCCAACCCCACCGCCCGGCACACCGCCACCGCCCGCGCCACATGAAAATCCTGGGTCACCACGATCACCCGCCGGACCCCGAACACCCGCCGGGCCCGCACACACGAGTCGTACGTGTCGAACCCGGCATGATCGGTCACCACCCGGTCCGCCGGCACCCCCCGCCGCACCAGCCAGCCCGCCATCGCGTCCGGCTCGTCGTACGACCAGCGGCCGTGGTCACCCGAGACCAGCACCGCCCGGACCGTGCCCGCGGCGAACAACCGCCGCGCCAGCTCCAACCGGGCCGCCAGGAACGGTGACGGGGTACCGTCCGGCGCCACCTGCGCCCCCAGCACCAGCACCACCGGCGCGGCCGGCACGTCGGCCACCCCGAACAGGTGGGCCCGCGCCGAATCCTGCACCCACAGCACCGACCCGCCCACCGGCATACCGACCGCCAGCACCGTCATCGCGACCAACCGGAACAGCATCCGCCGGTGCCGGCGCCAGACCCGCGACACGACGGCCGACCCGCCACCAACCGGAACCGGCACCGCCGCGGCGGCCGGGGTCTCCTCAGTGGACCGACCCGTCACACCCAACCGATCCGTCATGCCCACCAGTGTGCGGGACCAGCCCCGCCGCGCGCCGCCCGGGACGTCAGCCGGCCCGCCGCCGCGCCCGCCGCAACGCCAACTCGTCGCCCACCGCCACCGGGGACTCCTCCACCGCAGGCTCCGGGGCCGACACCGCGCCGACCGGCTCCGCCGGCAGGTGCGACAACGACCCCTGGACCTCCTTGAACGCCCCGCCGATCGCGATGCCGAACACCCCCTGGCCGCCCTGCAACAGGTCCACGACCTCCTCCGGCGACCGGCACTCGTACACCGTGGTCCCGTCCGAGATCAGCGTGATCCCCGCCAGGTCGTCAACCCCCCGCGACCGCAACGCCTCGATCGCCCGGCGGATGTTCTGCAGCGACACCCCGGCGTCCAGCAGCCGCTTGACCACCTTCAACACCACCAGGTCGCGGAACGAGTACAACCGCTGCGTCCCCGACCCGGAAGCGTCCCGGATGCTCGGCACCACCAACGCCGTACGGGCCCAGTAGTCCAACTGGCGGTAGCTGATCCCCACCGCGTGGCACGCCGTCACCCCGCGATAGCCAACCTGCTCACCCGGCTCACCCGGCGGGCCGTCCGCGTCCGGGGCCGTCGGGCCGCCGTCACCACGCGCTGCGCCAACCAGATCGGGATCTCGCGGCTCGTGCATCCGGACAACCTCCCCGCCCTGCGGCGACCCGACCCCCAACCGGGACCGTGTCACCCCTCGACGAGGCAACCCTATAGCGCACCCGGCCCGTAAGCCCGCACGATCCACCACGACACGCCGCCCGGCCACCGGCGACACCCCGGCGCGTCAGACCGCACCCGGGCCCCACCCGGCGCCACACCGGCAACGTCAACGGACGCACGGGCAACCCCGACCGGTGAACAACGGCGTCAGCCCGCGAAGTCCTCCGGCCGCACCTGCTCCAGGAACTCCCGGAACTTCTCGACCTCGTCCTCCTGCTCGTCCGGGATCACGATGCCGGCCTCGGTCAGCACCTCCTCGGCGCACCGGATCGGCGCACCGACCCGCAACGCCAACGCGATCGAATCACTCGGCCGCGCGGACACCCGCAACCCGTCCCCGATCAACAGATCCGCGTAGAAGACGTTCTCCTTCAACTCGGTGATCTCCACCGCCCGCAGCGGAGCCTTCACCGCCGCCAGGATGTCCCGCAACAGATCGTGGGTCAACGGCCGCGCCGGCTTGACCCCCTGCTGCTCGTAGGCGATCGCGCTCGCCTCCACCGCGCCGATCCAGATCGGCAGGTAGCGGTCTCCCTCGACCTCCCTGAGCAGGACGATCGGCTGGTTGCTGGGCAGCTCCACCCGAACCCCGACCACGCTCAGCTCGCGCACCGCCGCCTCCGTGTCGTCGTACTCCGCCAGCACCGCCACCGGCGGGCTGCTCGCCCGCCGGCGCGGTATGCCCTGTCCCTGCACGGTACACGGACCACCGACACACCGTCCGGGTGCCAGTCGCCCGTATCCGAGCGCCGTCAGGGCTTACCCCCGGAAGCCTACGACACGCCCCGGCATAAAGATCTTTGCGTGGACCCGCCCGCAAGCCGGCACCCGGTCACCGCCCCAACGTCTCCCGCAGCCCCACCCGCACCAACGCCGCGTGCAACTGCTGCGACAACGCGCCCAACTCCCGCGCCAACTCCGCCGCCCGAGCCCGCGCCGCCGGATCACTCTGCCGCGCCAACGGCGCCACCAACTGCGCGAACAACCCGACCTCCCGATCCGCCGCCGTCCGGTACGCCCGCAGATGCCGCGGCTGGAACCCGTACGCCGACAAACCCGCCACCGCCCGCGCGATGATCAACGCATCCGAGTCGTACCACCCCGGCGGCCTCGACACCACCAGCCCCAACCGCTCCAACTCGGCCAGCGTCCCACCGTCGATCCCGCTGCGCTCCACCAACTCCGAGCGGTCGAGCCGAACCTCCGCCCCCTCCGCACCCCGCTCACCCGGAGCGGACGGCACCTCACCCGCGGGCCCGACCGCCACCAACGCCGGACGGGCCCGCCCCACCTCACCACCGGAATCCAACTCCGCCAGCTGCGCCCGGATCACCCGCAACGGAAGATACTGATCCCGCTGCGCCGTCAACACGAACCGCAACCGGGCAACATCATCCCAGCTGTACTTCCGGTAACCCGCAGGCGTCCGCTGCGGCTCCACCAGACCCTCGGCCTCCAGAAACCGCAACTTGGAGATCGTCGTATCCGGGAACTCCGCCCGCAGCTGCGCCAGCACCTCGCCGATGCTCATCAGCGGATAACCGCGGCCCTCCGACGCACCAACGCCAGCCCGCCGCGGCGCCCCCGACGCAGCCGCCGCACCGTCACTCACCCCCGGCCGGCCTCCTCCTCCGGACGCGGCCCGGCGATGAACACCAACCGGAACTTACCGATCTGCACCTCGTCACCATTGCTCAGCGTCGCCGCCTCCACCCGCTCCCGATTCACGTACGTGCCGTTCAAACTCCCCACGTCACGCACCGTGAAAGTCCCACCGTCCCGGTGGAACTCGGCATGCCGCCGCGACACCGTCACGTCGTCCAGGAAGATGTCGCTGTCCGGATGCCGGCCACTGGTCGTCACATCATGATCCAGCAGGAACCGGGCACCCGCATTCGGTCCACGCCGCACAACGAGAAGGGCCATACCCGGAGGCAACGAACCGGACATCCGGCTCGGCACGACATCGGCGTCGGGCCCCTCCAGCACCTCGTCAAGCGAACCGAGATTGAGCGTCGACGTGACGTCGAGTGGGGGGAACTCGTCGTCTGGGCGCGTCATTGGACCACCTCACGGATCTGTTTCGGTCGGCGTCAGGGTAATGGCGGGTCTGGCCGCCGGGCGGTAACGCACCCGGCGGCTGGCTCCCCCGTGCCCGGGAAGGCAATTCCGCAACGCGCAACTATCGGGTCTTCGGTCGACTGGGCGAGCCTAGCCAGCGCCGAAAAACAGGGCAACCAGACGCGCGGACACAACCTGGCAGGTCGACCGCGCTCAGCTTTCAGTCAGTTCCCGGTACGCCGCAGCGGACAACAACCGCTCCAGCACCGACGGATCAGCCAACTCGATCTCCACCAGCCAACCCGCACCGTACGGGTCGGAGTTGACGACCTCCGGCTCATCCACCAACCGGTCGTTACGCCGCACCACCGTGCCACTCACCGGAGCGTAAATTTCCGAAACGCTCTTGGTGGACTCCACCTCACCCAGGGACGCCCCGGCCTCCACCGCCGTCCCCGCGTCGGCCAACTGGACGTACACGATGTCGCCCAGCGCGTCCTGGGCGAAGTGGGTGATACCCACCCGCACCGTTCCGCCACCGTCCCCGGCCACCCACTCATGTTCGGCGGTATACCGCAGGTCCTCAGGAATCACCCGTCGCGTCCTTCATCGTCGCACCGCAACTGCCACCACCGGACCAACGGCCCGGCAACACCCGGTCAGGAAACCGGATGCGCATACCTCAGCGCCGGCACCGGACTCAACGCCTTCACGTCGACAACCTGGTGCTCGTCGACGATCACGGTACCGCCGTCACCCGCGACCGACGCCACCACCCCACCAGCGATGTTCAACGCCGTACGCATCGTCGCCGGCTCCCCCACCACCGTCAACGTGTACGGACCGGTCAACCGCCGCCCGCCGACATCGATCCCACCATCCGCGTCCAGAAAATACGTCGCCGCGATGATCCGCACCGTCGCCCCGTCCCCGCCGGAGATCTCCATCGCCTCCGCGCCGGCACCCCGCAACTCCTGCACCGCGTCCAACACCGTCGACGCCCCGATCGGCTTCGCCCCGGCCGAGAACCGCACCGACAGACCCGGACCCCGCGCCGGCAACGTACCCGCCAGAATCCCCAACTCGTCCGCCCGCCGCGTCGCCTCCTCCAGCGCCGCCTCCCGACCCTGCGCGCCCGAGGTCAACTGCCGCTGACTGTCCTCCAACCCCGCCACGTCCAACCGCAACCGCTGCTGCTGCCCCTCCAGATCGGACAGGATGCGCACCAGGTCCTCCTGCCGCGCCGACGCCAACGTCGTATCCGTCGAATTCGACCGCAACTGCACCGCCAACGCGAAACCCAGCAGCGCCAGCAGCACCGCGATCATCCCGCCCGCCGTGCTCGGCCGCCGCCGCACCCGACCGGCCGGCCCGGCACCGCCAGCCACCCCACCGTCCGCCGGGGCCTCGGCCGGGCGCTCCCCACCGGGCGCACCACCGTCACCGGGGACACCGCCGCCCTCGACGCCAGCGGGCGCACCGCCGGCCTCAGTCTCAGCCTCCACAGCCGCCGACGGGTGGTCGGCCGCCGGCCGGGCGGAACCGGCCCCCGGCGAGCCCGGATCGACCACCGCCGGACCCACCCCGTCCGCCGGCGGTGCCGCCGGCCGCGGATCCGGCTCCCCCGCCGGACTCGACGGCGCCACCGGCCCCGACGACTCCGGGAAGCCCGGACCCACCTCGTCGCGCCGCGACTCAGGTTGCTCGCTCATACCGCCCCAACCTACGCCCGGAACAGGTGCCGACGGATCGCCGCCACATTGCCGAAGATCCGCACCCCCAGCACCACCACCACACCCGTGGACAACTGACCACCCACCCCCAACTGGTCACCCAGATACACGATCACACCCGCCACCAGCACATTCGAGATGAACGACACCACGAACTGCTTGTCGTCGAAGATCCGGTCCAACTTCGCCCGGACACCACCGAACACCGCGTCCAACGCCGCGATCACCGCGATCGGCAGATACGGCTGCAAACCCGGCGGCACCGTGGGCCCGAACGCGACACCGAGCAGCACACCGACGACCAACGCCAGCACAGCGATCATCGACCGCCTCCAGAAGGGGTGGAAGAAGGGGAACGGGGAGCATGCGCCGACCCACCGGCCGACGGTGCCGCCGACGGCACCCGGGCGAACCGCAACTGCGGCTCGTTCGCCGCCGGCAACACCAGAGCATCGGAGGACTTGACGTCGAAACCCATGCCGTACCGGGAGGCCAGCTCGCGCAACACCGCCGCCGTCGGGCCGTCGGAGAACCGGTCCGCGATCCGGCCCGGCCCCACCGCCGACACCTCGTACGGACCCGACACCGGCCGGAAGTCCACCAGGATGTTGCCCCCGGCCGCCCGGATCGTCGACGTCGCCGTCAACCGCTGCCCATTGATCGACACCGCCTCCGCGCCGGCCCCCCACAGCGCGTTCGCGATGTCCTGCAAGTCATGATCCAGAACCCGGCCCAGGTTCGGCGTCTTGGCCCCGGTCACCGCGTCCGACCGGGCCGGCGCGTCCGACACCCGCACCACCACCCCGGCGCCACGCACCCGGGCCAGGCCCGTCGCGGCCTCCAGATCACGCAACCGCGCCGCCTCCTGGCCACCCACCGCCGCGTCCCGCTGCCGCGCCACCTCCTGGCGCAACGCGTCCGCCCGCGCGGCCAACCGGTCGTTCTCCGCCTCGCGCTCCTTGACCTGACTGGCCAGTCCCGCCCGCGCCTTGCTGCGACCCGGCTCGTCGGCCAGGGTCTGCCGGTACGCCACCGCGAACAGGAACCCCACCACGACCAGCACGACAAACGTCACGCCCCGGGCGGCCAGCAGCGACCGCGGCGACGGCGACCCCCGTCGGCGACGCCGGGCCGCCGCGTCGGCGTACCCCGGATCGAGCGGGTTGCGGAACAACTCGGTCAGGAAGTCCGGCGCGTACGTCCGGCCCGGCCGGGCCTCCCCGCCGGGATCGGAAGGGACCGTCACCGTGCCGACCCCGTCCGCCCCCGGGCGTCCGCCGAACCCGCCTCGGCACGCCGCCGGGACCAGCTGATCAGTCCGGCGGCCTCCACCAGGTACAGCACCCCGGACGCCCAGTACAGCACCAGCCCCCACCAGGCCAACGCCCAGCCGGCAGCCCCAGCGATCGGCGCCGTCGCCGGCACGGCGGCGGCCAGCAGCAGCGTCGGGAACGCGGCCAGCAGCACGAACGTGGCCGTCTTGCCCAGATAGTGCACCGGCGGCGGCCCGAACCCGTAACCCCGCAGCACCAGCAGCCGGACGCCGAGCAGCAGCTCCCGGGCCAGCAGCGCCACGGTGAACTGCCAGGGCACCACGTCCCGCGCGGTGAACGCGAGCAGGGTCGCGAGGATGTAGAGCCGGTCGGCCAACGGGTCGAGCAGTTCACCCAGCCGGCTGACCTGTCCCAGCCGGCGGGCGACGAACCCGTCGACCCAGTCGGTGCTGCCACCGACGGCCAGCACGACCACCGCGGCGGCGTCCGACCGGGGGCCCAGGAGCAGGTACAGGAACAGCGGCACACCGGCCAGCCGGAGCATGCTGATCAGGTTGGGCAGGGTCAGGACGCTGCGGGTCCGCCCCGCGGCCCGGACGGCGGTGCCGTCGGGTGGCGCGGCGTCCGGCGTTCCAGCCGGCCGACGTGGCACCGGACCTCCCCCACTTTCCAGGCGCGTACCCGTCGACAGAACTCCCACCCCGACGCCGGTCGCGCAGTCCGCCCCGTCCCCGCGGTAGGAGCTTCTCGTGCCGCCGTCCCGGTCCCGGGCAGGGCCGCGAACCACGTCAACGGCGGATTGGCGCTGCCACTATAACGGGCGCGAGTCGATCAAGGCCGGGGCTGCGCTACTGGATGCGGCGTGTCTTTTTCGGGTTTGCGTGCGATGCGACACACCCGGTAACGCATCCTAGGACGCTAGTTGGTCGGTACGGTGGCCGCGGCCATGATCCGGGGCGTCCTCCCGGGACTGCGGCAACGTGTCGGGCCGGCCGCGGATCAGGCCGTCCGGGCCTCCTTGACGGCCTCGATGACCGGGTTGGCCGCCTCGGCGAAAGCGATCAGGGACGCCAGCAGTTCGTGCTGGGACCGCGGCGCCATCTGATCGAGCACCCGCTGCACGGCCTCGCAACGCCGCTCTCGAAGTTCCCGCAGCAGGCTCTGCGCCGCGCCGGTCAACCGAAGGTGCACCTCGCGGCGGTCACGCTGGTCCGGCACCCGCCGGACCAGGCCGATCGCCTCCAGCCGGTCACACAGCCGACTGGCCGACGACGGCACCACCCGCAACAACTCGGCCAGCTTGTTCACGTTGGTGTCCGGCCGCCCGTTGATCAGCGAGAGCACCCGCAACTGGGTGGGTGACACCGGTGACGGGTGCTGGGATCGGGCGTCGTCGAGCACGCCCACCAGGGCCTCGGCCGCTGCCTCAACCGCGGCGGCGAGGTTCGGAGGTCGCTCCATCCGGTGTCCTCTAAAGTTGTCCGGGTACCCACCGCACCGATCGGTACGGATTAGCGGCACTACCCCACCCGCTCCGCTTTCATGCCAGGCCGTGCCAGTCCAGACAAACGATAACGGCATCGTCGTCCAGGTCCGTGTCACCGTGATAGTCCCGCAACTCGCGCATGACCGTACCAACCGCCTCGGTGGCCGGTTGCAACCGCGTCGACCGGATCGACCGGGACAGCACCCGGTCGCCATACGGCTCCCGCTCCCCCGGGCTGGCCGCGTAGACCCCGTCGCTGACCAGGAAGAGCCGGTCCCCCGGCCGGAGCTGGAACTCCTGCGTCGCGTACCGACCGTCCTCGAACATCCCCAGCGGCAACTGCTCATCCAACGTGACCCGGGTCACCTGACCGCCCCGCAACCGCAGCACCCGCGGTGACCCGGCGTCCACCGCCGACACCCGCCCGGTGCGGGCGTCCAGCTCCAACAGCAACGTCGCCAGATGCCGACCGCCCCGGTGCTGCCCGAAAACCGCGTCCGACGCCAGCTCCGCCTGCTCCGCGAGACCACCGCCGGACCGCCGCGCGTTGCGCATCGCGTTCACCGCCAACGCGGTCAGCAACGACGCCGGCAGTCCGGCACCGTCGCCGTTCGTCGCCGTCACCGTCAGCCGGTCGCCATCGACCGCCCAGTCGAAATTGTCCCCACCCACCGTGTACGCCGGTTCGAGCTGGCCGGCCAGCAGATAGCCGGCGTGCCGCACACCGCGCCCGGGAATCAGATCCCACTGCAACTCGGCGGCCATGCTCAGCCGGCCGCGCCGCCGCACCCGCCGGTACCGGTCGGTGTCCCGGTCCGCCGCGCGCAGCGCCACCGCCAGGTCACCGGCCAACATGTCCAACCGGTCGGCCAGCAGGTCCGAGAGCGGCTCCGCCAGGTCCACCCGCAGCACGCCCAACCGCTCACCCCAGGCCGTCAGCGGCACGTAGAGCCGCGGTCCAGCCGGGTCCACGAGCGCCTGCTGGCTGCTGAAACAGCGGGCCGCAGCGGCTCGGCCGGCGATCGTGACCCGCTCGGTCGCCGCCTCGTCGAGCACCGACCACAACCCGGCGATCCGATAGTCGGCCAGCAACACGTCGACGCCGAGCACCCCGAGCCGGGTCCGGGCGTACTCCGCCATCGCCTCGACCTGCTGATCCGGGGCGGCGGCCCGCAGCCGGGCGGTGAGCGACGCGTCCTCGACCATGCCCACTCCCGCCCGATCATTGCCATCGGGCACGGATGATACGGCCGGGCCACCGGTGCGGCCATCCAGCGGACCGGCCTTCGCGGTATCGCCGCAGGCGGCGCCGCCGATGGGGATAGTGAGATGGTGGGCACGCACCGGGACGGGGCCGTGGTGGTCGGGGTGGACGGCTCGGCGGACGCCCGTCGGGCCGTCGCACTCGCCGCCGCCGAGGCCACCCGACGCGGCCGGCCGCTGCGGGTCGTCCACGCCTTCGTCTGGCCGCTGCTGCGGGTGAATGTGGACCCGCCGCCCGAGAGCCCACCCGACGCCGGCCTGCGGCACCAGGCCGACCGGATCCTCGCCGCCGCCCTGTCCGAGGCCCGCGCCGCCGTCGACGGGGTACCGGTCGACGGCGAGGTGGTGGTCGGACAACCGGCGGCGGTGCTGTGCCAGGAGAGCCGGGACGCCGCGCTCGTGGTGGTCGGCGACCGTGGCCTCGGCGGCTTCACCGGGCTGCTGGTGGGCTCGATCGCCCTGCAGACCGTCTCCCACGCGACCTGCCCGGTGCTGGTGACCCGGGGAACCGAACACCGCGACGGTCCTGTGGTGGTGGGCGTGGACGGCTCCGAAACCTCCCAGCTGGCCCTCGCGGTCGCCGCCGAGCAGGCCGCCCTGCGCGGAGCGGAACTGCGCGCCGTACACGCCTTCCGGCACCCCCGGTCGAACGGGCCGGGCGACATGATGCCGCTGGTGTACGACACCGAGGTGCTCCGCGCGGCCGAGGACCGGACGCTGGCCGAGACCCTCGCGCCGTGGCAGGACCGGTATCCACGGCTGCCGATGATCCGGCGCGTGACGCACTCCCGCCCGGCGCCGGCCCTGATCGAGGAGTCCGCCCACGCGCAGCTCCTCGTGGTGGGCGCCCGCGGCCGGGGCGGGCTGGCCGGCCTGGTGCTCGGCTCGACCAGCCAGGCCGTCCTGCACCACGCCGCCTGCCCCACCGTCGTGGCACCTGTACCGCATGGCACCGCGCGGCGCGGGTAGACACCCACGTCACCACCGGCACCGTCGAGCGCAGGGAGGCACCGACATGCCAGGACCACGGCCCGGAAGCCACGCCTACGACGTGCAACGGGCGAGACTACGCAAACGGGTGGAGAACTCCGGACGGGCCGTCGACCAGGAGGCCAACGAGGTCGCCAACCGGACGCTCCAGGAGGATCGGGGACAGCGCGGGATCGCCCGTGGCGACCGGGCGCTGGGGCCAAAGGGGGAACGCGACCGGGGCGAACCTCGATGAGCCGGACCGCGCCGGGCATCGCGCCCAGACTGGTCACCGGACTGCTGGCGGGACTCGCCGGCAGTTCGGCGCTGAACATCGTCTCCTACGCCGACGTGGCGCTGCGGGCCCGCCCACCGAGCAGCACGCCCGACGAGGCGGTCAAGCGGCTGGCCGGAGCGACCCATCTGACGTTGGGGCCCGAGGGCCGGGCGGCGAACCGCCGCGCGGGCCTCGGGCCGTTGCTGGGATACCTCACGGGTGTGGCGACATCGGTGAGCTACGCCCTGGTGTTCCGCCACCGGCTACCGGTCCCGGTGGCCGCCGGGCTGCTCGGCGCTGGCGCCCTGGCGGGCTCCAACGCGCCGATCGCGCTGCTGCGGATCAGCGATCCACGCACCTGGAGCCGGACCGACTGGCTGTCGGACATCGTGCCCCACCTGGCGTACGGGTTGGTGGCCGCCGTGACACTCGACCGGCTCGTCGACCGCTGACCCGGCGCCGGCTGAAACCGTGGCCCGCCGGCGCCGCGTCGGATCGGTCAGCGCCGGCGACCACTGGCCACCGGCCGCTGGGCCGGGCCGTACGGGGAGACCTGTCCGGGCGGTACCGGGCGAGCGGCGCCGCCCTTGCCGGCGGGTCGACTGCCCGGACCGGGCTCCTGACTGTCCTGCACGGTCGGGTTCTTCTCGTTGCGCCGTACCTCGGGCTGCTGCACATTGGGCATGGCCGGAACTCCTTCCGTCCTCGGCTCGTGGTTACCCGCCGGCGGCCAGCGGCATTCGTCCGCGGCGGCCCCCGGCATTCGCTCGCGCCCCGAGCGGCGGGGTGCGCTTGACGGTGGGCCGGGTGGGTAAGCCGGCGGCATGGCTGACCAGCGGACGATCGTGACGACGCTGCTCAACAGGCACGGCCGCACCTATGCCGAGGAGGCGGGCATCATCCTGGCCGACCGGCCGGGCCCGCTCTACCGGTTGCTGGTGCTGGCCACGCTGTTGAGCAGCCGGATCCGCGCCGGAGTGGCGGTGGCCGCCGCCCGGGAGTTGTTCGCGGCCGGATACCGGACGCCGCAGGCCATGTTCACCGCGAGCTGGCAGGACCGGGTGGACGCGCTCGGCCGGGGTCACTACCGCCGGTACGACGAACGGACGGCCACCATGCTCGGCGACGGCGCCCGGTTGTGCCTGGACCGGTGGCACGGTGACCTGCGCCGGTTGCACCGCACCGCCGGCCCGGACCGGGCGGCGCTGCGCACCGAACTGACCGGATTTCCCGGTATCGGGCCGACCGGCGCCGACATCTACCTGCGCGAGGTCCAGGGGGTGTGGCCCGACGTGGGTCCCTACCTGGACCGCCGCGCGGCCGACGAGGCCCGCCGGCTCCGGCTGCCGGCCACTCCGGACGCGCTGGCGGCCCTGGCGCCCCGCGCCGAACTGCCCCGGCTGGTGTCCGCGCTGGTCCGGATGTCGCTCGGTGCGGAGGATCCGGAAGCCCTCGCCCGAGCCCGATGACGGCGGTCAAACACCCGCCTCAGCCCGTCGAACTGCCGCTCGGCCTGGTCACGTACCAGACCAGCACGGCAGCCGCGGCGGCCAGCACCAGCAGGCCGTTGGTCACCCGGTGTGTTCCGTCGCGATGGTTGCTGCCCAGGTAGATGACCGCCAGTCCGGCCAGGATCGACAGGAACGTGCGAAACCCCCGGTTCTTCACAATCCGGACGGTAGCGTCGGTCCGGCCGAGCGAGGCGGGAAAGGCCCGAGAACACCCCGTCGGGTAACCGCTCAGTCCACCTCGAGACTGTCCAGCTCGATCCGCTGGTACATGAGCCACCGGGCCAGTGCCGGCAGCCCGAGCAGCCACAGCGGCGCCGACTCGGTAGTGCCGTTGGTGGCGTAGATGGCGAACCGTAGATCCGGCGCCCGGTACGCCTCGATCCGCCAGCGGTGATTGCGGTCCCGCCAGATCGTCGCCGGATCCCCCAGGTCTGCCCTCACCCGTTCGACGCTAGGGGCCCCGGTCCCGGATCTGTGGTCGCTTCGGGGTTCTTCCCGCGATGTCCGGATCGGACACACCCCCTATCGCATCCTAGGACGCTAGGGTAGCGGTCCCGGTCCGGCGGGCCCGGTCCCGACCAGGACCCGGGTGCCGTCGGGATGCCGGCGCGTGACACCACGGCGGTCCAGCAGCTCCAGCAGCGGCACCGCCACCCGACGGCTGGTCTCCAGCACCTGCCGCGCGGCGCTCAGGGTGAACGGCTGCGGCAGCCCGGCCAGCAGCCCGGCCGCCCGCTCGGGAGCGTCGGGCAGCAGCACCACGGACCCGGCCAGCCGCAGCACCGCGCCGGCCCGGACGGCCACCCCGATCTCCCGGTGCCCCAGACCCAGCTCGACCAGCCGGGCCGCCTCGGGCGCCCGGAACGGCTGCCCGGCCAGCTCCCCGGCCAGCCGGTCGACGGCGACCGCCACCGGCTCCGGCAACCCGACCCCGGCCGTACCGGCCAGCACCCGACCCTCGACCAGCCGCAGCGGGGGTCGGACCAGGGCCTCCACCAGGACCCGGTCGGGCAGGTCGAGCCGGCGCCGCAGCGTCTCCACCGGCACCCCCGGCGCCAGCGGATCGGCCGCCTGACCATCCCGGACCAGCTCGGCCAGCCGCCCGGCCAGCTGCGCCCAGTACGCCGGGTCGGCGTGCCAGCGCCCGGCCACCGGCGCGCCGGTCACCGCAATCCCCATCCGATCCAGGTCGTCCCGCCGGACCAGCCCCCGGCGGCGCAACTCGGACACCTCGTCCGGACGACCGTCCACCCCGGCCAGCACCGCGGCCCGGGCCGCCGCCGCGCCCCGACGGACCAACGGCGGCGGCAGCACGTCCAGCACCGTCACCCCACCGGCCACGTGCCGCCGCCCGGGGTCACGCAGCAGGGCCCGGTCCCCCACCCGCAGCGGCAGCGGGCGGGCCAGCCGCAGCCGGGCGGTGTCCGGCCCGAGCGGACGTACCCGCACCGGCACGGCCGCCGACCCGACGTGCAGCATCGCCTCCGTCGCCAGCTCCGCCACCGGATCCCCGGTCAGCCGCACGTCCAGCAGATCGGTGAGCCGGAACCGACCCGGGGTCAGCAGCGCGTCGCCCCGACCCACCGCGTCCCGGGGTACGCCGCGCAGGTTCACCGCCACCCGGGCGACGGCGGTGACCCGGTCCACCGCCGAACCCAACGTCTGCAGGCCACGGACCCGCACCCGCCGTCCGGTGGCGCCGAGTTCGAGGTCGTCCCCGACCCGCAGCGCGCCGGCACCCAGGGTGCCGGTCAGC
Organism: Plantactinospora sp. A48; assembly: GCF_055793945.1. Classification (NCBI taxonomy): domain Bacteria; kingdom Bacillati; phylum Actinomycetota; class Actinomycetes; order Micromonosporales; family Micromonosporaceae; genus Plantactinospora; species Plantactinospora sp. A48. Next base: position 49,910 of record NZ_JBTIXF010000012.1, read on the forward strand.
ACGGTGCCGCTGCCGCGCACCGAGAAGGACCGGTCCACCCACAGCCGCACCGGCGCCGTCGGTTCCGGGGCCGGCAGGGCGGCCACCAGGCTGTCCAGCCCGGCCCGCAACCGGGACAGGCCGGCGCCGGTGGTCCCGCTCACCGCGACCGCGGCGACCCCGCGCAGGGAACTGCCCGCCAGTTCGGCGCGGGCCGCCGCCAGCGCCGGACCGGGATCGGCGAGGTCGGCGCGGGTGACCACCAGCAGCCCGTGCCGGACGCCCAGCGCGTCGAGCGCGGCCAGGTGCTCGGCCGACTGCGGCATCCAGCCCTCGTCGGCGGCCACCACCAGCAGCGCGGCCGGCACCGGCCCCACCCCGGCCAGCATGTTCGGCACGAACCGCTCGTGCCCCGGCACGTCCACCAGGGCCAACACGGCGCCGGACGGCAGGGTCGTCCAGGCGAACCCCAGGTCGATGGTCATGCCCCGGCGGCGTTCCTCGGCCCACCGGTCCGGTTCCATCCCGGTCAGCGCGCGGACCAGCGTGGACTTGCCGTGGTCGACGTGCCCGGCCGTGGCGACGACATGCATCAGCGGTCCCGGTCGGCCACCGCCGCCAGCACACAGCGAGCCAGCTCGGGATCCAGCGCCGGCGGTACGCAGCGCAGGTCCAGCAGCAGGCGACCGCGTTCCACCCGGCCCACCACCGGTCGGCTGCCGGCGCGCAGCGCGGCGGCGTACCGCTCGGGCAGCGCGACCGCCCACGACGGCAACTGCACCTCCGGCGCCCCGCCGCCACCGACCACCGCGACCGCCGGCACCACCTCGACCGGTACGCCGGCGTCGGCCAGCAGCTCGGCCAGCCGCCGGGCCCGGTCCCGCAACCGGTCCGGATCGGCCCGCAACGCCTGACGGGTCGGTGTCTGCGGGCCGGTGAGGGTGGCGCCCAGCGCGGCCAGGGTGAGCTTGTCCACCCGCAGCGCCCGGGCCAGCGGGTGCCGGCGCAGCCGCTCGACCAGCGCGGCGTCGCCGAGCAGCAGTCCGGCCTGCGGACCGCCCAGCAGCTTGTCCCCACTGGCCGTGACCAGGTCGGCGCCGGCCCGCAGGGTGCTCGTCGCGTCCGGCTCGTCCGGCAGCGCGGGTTCGGCGGTCAGCAGGCCGGACCCGATGTCCACCACCACCGGCGCGGGCAGGGTCGCCAGCTCCGCCACGGACACCGCCGAGGTGAAGCCGCGGACCACGAAGTTGGCCGGATGCACCTTGAGCACGAAGCCGGTGCGCGGGCCGATCGCGGCGGCGTAGTCGGCCAACGTGCTGCGGTTGGTGGTGCCCACCTCGCGCAACCGGGCGCCGGTGCTGACCAGCAGATCCGGCAACCGGAACCCGTCACCGATCTCCACCAGCTCACCCCGGCTGACCACGATCTCCCGGTCGGCGGCCAGCGCGGTGGCGGCCAGCACCAGCGCCGCCGCGCCGTTGTTCACCACGTGTACCGCCCCGGCGTCCGGCACGGCGGCGGCCAGCGCGGCGAGGGTGGACCGGCCGCGCCGGGCCCGCCGTCCGGTGGCCAGGTCCAGTTCCACGTCGGTGTGGCCGGCGGCGGCGGTCAGCGCGTCGACGGCGGCCGGCGACAACGCCGCCCGGCCCAGGTTCGTGTGCAGCACCACGCCGGTGGCGTTGACCACCGGGCGCAGCCCGTCGGCCGGCGCCGCCAGGGCGGCGACCGCCGCGTCGACCACCTGCTCGGGCTCGATCTCACCGGTCCGGGCCCGCCGCTGGGCGGCGGTCACGGCCGCCTTCACCGCCGCCCGGCCGGCGCGCGTGGCGACGCCCGCCAACCGGGGGTCGGCCAGCACCACGTCGGTACGCGGGATCCGCCGCCGCGGGTCGCCCGCGCCCTGCATCCGGTGCTCCCTGCCTCGCTCTGCCGGCGGGCCGGGGCCCGCGACGGTGTGTTTACGGAGGCGGACGGGAATCGAACCCGCCCGACCCGGATCCCGGGCCGCACCGGTTTTGAAGACCGGGAGGGGCACCAGCCACCTGAACGCCTCCGTCGATCACCTAACCACACCGGATCCCCGGCGGCTGGGCGGGTTACAGCGGCTGGGTCACTGCGGCTGGGCGACGTCCACCATCCACCGGACGCCGAACCTGTCGACACACATGCCGTACATGTCGCCCCACATCTGCTTCTCGAACGGCATGTGCACGGTCCCGCCGTCGGACAGCTTCTCCCAGACCTCCTCCAGGCCCTCGCCCGGGTCGCCGCTCAGGCTGCACGTGATGGTGTCACCCGGGTTGAACGACATGCCGGGCGCGATGTCGGAGGCCATCAGCAGATAGCCCCGGTCGGTGCTGAGCATCGCGTGCATGATCTTGTCCGCGATGGCCGGGTCGGGCGCACCGGACTCGCCGAACGTGTTGAGCCGGAGTTCGCCGCCGAACACCGACCGGTAGAACTCCATGGCCTCGCGGGCGTTGCCGTCGAAGGTGAGGTACGGGTTGAGCTGGGACGCCATCGCGGGGCTCCTCCTGAGTAGGTGACTGATCCTGAGTAGGTGACTGGATCGCCCCGCACGTTAGACCCACCCACCGACACAACCGAGCGCTTTCGGGGATACGGGCACCGTCGCCGCGCCGGCGCCACCAACCCGGACGGCGCGGCTGTCGAAATCGCGCCGGCCGTCCGACGTAGGGGTAGCACAATCCTTGTCTCGAGGAAGGACGACCATGGCCCAGTACGCGGTCCTGATCTACGCGGCGAGCTCGATCGAAGGCGCGGACACCGACCAGGAGGATCTGCAGGAACACGACCGGTACGCGAAGGAGTTGGCAGAGTCCGACTGCCTGCAGGCCGCCTTCGCGCTGGAACCGGCCTCGACCGCGACCGCCATCCGCGGCGGCGCGATGACCGACGGACCGTTCGTGGACGCGAAGGAGGTCGTCGCGGGCTTCTACGTCATCGAGGCACCGGACCTGGACGCCGCCCTGCGGATCGCCGGGCGCAACCCCGCCACCCGGCAGGGCGGGGGTGTCGAGGTACGGCCGGTCGCCGGCGGCTTCGTACGCCCACCGACGCACCGGTGACGGACCCGGCTCCCGCGCACGTCCGCGAGGCGGTCGCGGAGGCGCACCGTCGCGGCTGGGCCGTGGTGCTCGCCGCGACGGTGCGGGTCGCACGGGATCTGGAGCTGGCCGAGGAGTGCGTGCAGGACGCGTACGCGGGCGCGCTGACGGCATGGCCCGCACGAGGCGTTCCCACCAGTCCGATCGCCTGGCTGACCACCGCGGCCCGCCGCCGGGCGATCGACGCGGTCCGCCGGAGACGGGTGTTCCGGTCCAAGCTCACGCTGCTGGTACGCCCCGACGAGGCGGCGGACGGGCCGGTCCTCGACGATCCGACCGACCATGCCCTGGCGGACCTGGCGGGCGTGGTGCCCGACGAGCGGCTGCGGCTGATCTTCATCTGCTGCCATCCGGCGCTGGCCCCGGACGTTCAGCCGGCTCTCGCGCTGCGGCTGGTGTGCGGGCTGACGACCGGGGAGATCGCCCGGGCGTTCCTGGTCGCGGAGCCGACGATGGCCGCCCGGTTGACCCGGGCGAAGCGGAAGATCTCGGCCGCCCGGATCCCCTACCGGGTCCCCTCGGCCGCCGACCTTCCCGAGCGGCTGCACGGGGTCCTCGGGGTGATCCACCTCCTGCTCACGACCGGACACACCGCCCCGTCGGGGCCGTCGCTGGTCCGCCCCGACCTCACGGGCCAGGCGCTGCACCTGGCCCGGATGCTGCACGGCCTGATGCCCCTGGAGCGGGAGGTGGCCGGCCTGCTCGCCCTGGTACTGGTCACCGAGTCCCGGCGCGGCACCCGGGTCGACGCCCAGGGCCGGTTGGTGCGGCTGGAACAGCAGGACCGGTCCCGGTGGGACCGGTCCGCGATCGCCGAAGCCGACGCCCTGATCGTGACCGGGCTGCGAGCCGGGCGGCCGGGGCGCTACCTCCTGCAGGCGGCGATCGCGGCGCTCTACGCCCAGGCGCCCACCTTCGAGCAGACCGACTGGCCGCAGATCGTGTCGCTCTACGACGAACTACTGGCGGTCTGGCCCTCGCCGGTCGTCGCGGTGAACCGCACGGTGGCGCTGGCGCAGGTCCACGGGCCCGCGGACGCGCTTCGGGAGATCGCGCGCCTGGAAGAAGGCGGCCGACTCGCCGGCTACCACTACCTGCCGGCGATCAAGGCCGAACTCCTCGACCGGCTGGGCCGGACCGCCGAAGCCGGGCTGGCCTACCGGCAGGCGTTGGGCCTGACCGGCAACGGAGCCGAGCGGGAATTCCTGACCCGGCGGCTGTCCGAACTCGATCGGCTCTAGCGGGTGTCCGGGAGTCACCGGCGGATCATCCGGTGCGGGGCGGCGGCACGGGGCTACCCGGTGTGCTCCGTCCCGGCCCGGGCCAGGCGTTCCCGCTGCGGCACCACGGTGTATTTCGGGTCGCGGGCCGAGGCCACCCCACCGTGGAAGATGCCGAACCGGGTCGCCACCGAGGCGCCCAGCAGGACCGCGCCGGACAGCGCCGACACCAGCCGGCTACGCCGGCCCAGCACCGCGCCGGCCACGCCGAGCGCGGTCAGGTTCCGGCCGGTCCGCAGCAGCCGCCCGGCCCGGCCGGTCCGGTACGGCTCGCTGAGCAGCCCGAGCCGGTGCTCGACCCGGTGCGCGGCGGCCAGTTCCACCGCGGCGCCGGCCACCGCGAGCCGGCGGGCCGGCCCGGCCTGGTCGGTCGGGGCGGCGAGCAGGCCGATGCCGGCGCCGCTGGCCAGGGCGCTGCCGGCGAACACGAACGGCAGTTCGGGGTACGCCTCGTGCCAGGACGGCACCGCCGTGTCCGCCAGCAGCACCCCGGTGTACGTGGCCAGCACCGGGGCGGTGGCCGCGGCCAGCAGTCCGGCGGCGGCGCCGGCCGGGGGTAGCAGTCGGCGGCCGAGGCCGAGCACCCCCCGGTCCGGCAGTGCCGGCGCGAGTTCGGACACCGCCGCGACGCCGGCCGCCGGACCGAACGCGGCGAGGACCCAGGTGCCCACCGACATCGGCGAGGTCGGCTTGGCCACCCGCAGCATGTGGTGGAACCGGGCCGGCCGGCCCAGGTCGTTGACCAGGAAGTAGGTGCTGGCCCCGATGGCCGCCAGCGCACTGTACCGGCCCGCCCGGCGCACCGCCGGGCGGCCGGTGAGCTGGCCGCCGGCGGCCAGCAGCGCCGATCCGGCCGCCAACCCGCCGGTGAACAGGTACGCGGCGATGTCCCACTTCCACACCGGCGCCTTGAGGATCGGGCGGCCGTAGTAGGAGGTGAACTCGGCCGGCGGCACGTTCAGTGCTTCTCCACCGCCCCGGCGCTCTCCCCGGCCGCCGCCGGTGTTCCGGGGGCTCACGCGGACCGTCCCGAGAAGGCCACCACGACCGCCGCCGCCATGGTGAGCGCGGCCAGCCCGGCCCGCCGCCACATCTTCGGCAGGTCCCGGGTGGTGACCACCGGGTCGGGTGGCAGGCCGTACACCTCGGGCTCGTCGAGCAGCAGGAAGAACGCGCCGTCCCCGCCGACCCCGTCGGTCGGGTCGTGGCCGTACAGCCGGGCCTCGGTCACCCCCGCCGCACGCAGCGCCGCGACCCGGTCGGCGGCGCGGTCCCGCAGCTCGTCCAACGGGCCGTACTGAATGGACTCGGTCGGGCACGCCTGGGCGCAGGCCGGGGTCATGCCGGCCCCGATGCGGTCGTAACACAGCGTGCACTTCCACGCCCGGCCGTCCCCGGCACGCTGGTCGATCACGCCGTACGGGCACGCCGGGATGCAGTATCCGCAACCGTTGCAGATGTCCTCCTGCACCACCACCGTGCTGAACTCGGTGCGGAACAGCGCGCCGGTGGGGCAGACGTCCAGGCAGGCCGCGTGGGTGCAGTGCTTGCAGACGTCGGACATCATCAGCCAGCGGAAGTCGCCGCGTTGCGCCGCCCCGGTGGCCCGGCCCGGCGGCTGCGAGCCGGGCATGCCGAGGAACTCCGGGCCGCCGGACGGGCCGAGGAACTCCGGGCCGCCGGCGACCCCCGGTCCCGGTGCGGGCGTCGTTGACGGCGGCGCAGGCAGCGGCGCTGACCCAGGCGACGGCGCTGACCCAGGCGACGGCGCTGCCTCAGCCGATGGCGACGGCGCTGGTTCAGACCCAGGCGGCGGAGGTCCGGCCGGGCGGGACTGCTCGACGAACGCCACGTGCCGCCAGGAGTTCGCGGTCAGCGCCCCGGTGTTGTCGTACGACATGCCCAGCAGGTCCAGGCCGTGCTCCGGCACCAGGTTCCACTCCTTGCAGGCCACCTCGCAGGCCTTGCAACCGATGCAGACGCTGGTGTCGGTGAAGAAGCCCATCCGGGCCGGCGGATCCGGGTAGCCGGCCTGCGCCGCCGGATCCGGCTGGTGGTCGCCGCGGCTGGTGACCTCGGTCATCGCGTCAACCCTTCCCGTCGCCGTCGGCGGCGTCCGTGCCGGCCGGCCGGGACCGCTCCGGCCGGTCAACCCGGCCGGCGGTGTCGGCCCGCTCGGATCGGTCAACCCGGCCGGCGGTGCCGGCCGTGACCACCGGCGAGCCACCGGTCGACCCGGCCCGGTTCCGGTAGTCGGCCACCAGGTCGAGCAGGGCCCGACCGGTCGGCCGGCGGCCCGGTCGGATGTCGCAGGTACCCACCTTGCTCTCCTGGATCAGCACGTTCGGGTCCAGGGTGATGCCGAACAGGTCGTTCGCCGAGTCGCCGCGGACCAGTCCCTCGTAGCCGAAGTGGTACGGCAGCCAGATCTGGTGGATCTCCCGGCCCTCCACCCGCAGCGGGCGGAGCCGGTCGGTGACCAGCACCCGGGCCTCGATGGCGGCCCGGGAGGAGATCACGTGCGCCCAGCCCAGGTGCTCCAGCCCGCGCTCGGCGGCCAGCTCGGGTGACACCTCGACGAACATCTCCGGTTGCAGCTCGGCCAGGTGCGCGACCGTCCGGCTCATCCCGCCGGCCGTGTGGTGCTCGGTGAGCCGGCTGACCGTGAAGACGTACGGGAAGACGCCGCCGTGTTCCGACGACGGGCTCGGGTTGATCGGGTTGTCCGGCCGGTCGTACGTCTTGCGGGTCGGGTTGGACTGCTGGCCGTACAGCGGGTTGCGGACCGGGGACTCGGCCGGCTCGTAGTGCGTCGGCAGCGGCCCGTCGATCAGTCCGGTCGGCACGTACAGCCAGCCCTTCCCGTCGCCCTGCATGATGAAGGCGTCGTCACCGGCCAGCCCCGCCGGCCCGGTCGCGTCGTCCGCCGGACGGTACGTCGGCGGCTTCGTCCGCTCGAAGTCGGGTACGTCGTGACCGGTCCACTCGCCCCGGTCGGGATCCCACCAGACGTACCTCTTCCGCTCGCTCCACGGCCGGCCCTGCGGGTCGGCGGAGGCGCGGTTGTAGAGCGTGCGCCGGTTGGCCGGCCAGGCCCAGCCCCACTCGGCGGCCACCCAGTCCTGCCCGTGCCGGGATCTGCGCCGGGCGGCCTGGTTGACCCCGTCGGCGTACACGCCGGTGTAGATCCAGCAGCCGATCGCGGTCGAGCCGTCGTCCCGGGCCTCGGTGAACGCCGACAGCGGGCGGCCGGTGGCCACCTCGTACCCGTTGATCTCGGCCAGCACCGTCTCGGCGCTCGGCTCGGCGTGCGGACCGTGCGTGGGGTAGTCCCAGGCCAGGTCCAGGATCCCCCGGTCGCGCGGCTCGGTGGAGCCGGCGAGCTTCTCCCGGATCACCCGGCCGAGGTGGTAGAAGAACCACAGCTCGGAACGGCAGTCGCCGGGCGGGTCGACCGCCTTCTCCCGCCACTGCAGCAGCCGCTGGGTCTGGGTGAAGGTGCCCTCCTTCTCCACGTGCGAGGCGGCCGGCAGGAAGAAGACCTCGGTGCGGCACTCCTGCGGCACGATCTCGCCGGTGGCCACCTCGGGGCCGTTCTTCCAGAACGTCGCGCTCTCGATCATGAACAGGTCGCGGACCACCAGCCAGTCCAGGTTGGCCATGCCCAGCCGCTGGGCCCGGCCGTGCGCCGAGCCCACGGCCGGGTTCTGGCCGAGCAGGAAGTAGCCCTTGACCTTGCCGTCGATCATGTTGAGGACGGTCTGGTACGTGCCGTGGTCACCGGTCATCCGGGGCAGGTGGCCGTAGCCGAAGTCGTTCTCCGCCGTCGCGGCGTCGCCCCAGTACGCCTTGAGCAGGCTGGTGGCGAACGCCCGCGCGTTGCCCCAGAAACCCTTCTGACCCGGGTGCCGGATGCTGTCCACCCACTCGTCGAAGGTCGGGTGGTCGGCGTGGTGCGGCATCGGCAGGTAGCCGGGCAGCAGGTTGAACAGCGTCGGGATGTCGGTCGAGCCCTGGATGCTGGCGTGGCCGCGCAACGCGAGCACGCCGCCGCCCGGTCGGCCGACGTTGCCCAGCAGCAACTGGATGATGGCGCCGGTGCGGATGTACTGCACGCCCACGGTGTGCTGGGTCCAGCCCACCGAGTAGACCAGGGCGCCGGTACGCTCCCGGCCCGAGTTCTCGGTCCAGGCCCGGCACAGTTCCAGGAACCTCTCCCGCGGCACGCCGCAGATCCGCTCCACCATCTCCGGGGTGTAGCGGGCGTAGTGCCGCTTCAACAGCTGGTAGACGCAGCGCGGGTGCTGGAGCGTCTCGTCCCGGTCGACCTCGCCGCCGACCGGAGCGCCGTGCGACTCGTGCCGCAGGCCGGCCGCGGTGTCCCGCTGGGTGGCGGTCTCGTGCTGGGAGGCGGTCCCGCCGTGGCCCTGGTACTGCCAGCTGCCCTGGTGGTAGGAGCCGGTCTCCGGGTCGAAGCCGGAGAACAGCCCGTCCAGTTCGTCGGTGTCCCGGAAGTCCTCGCCGACGATGCTGGCCGCGTTGGTGTAGGCCAGCACGTACTCCCGGAAGTCCAGCTCGTTGTCCAGGATGTACCGGACCACGCCGCCGAGCAGCGCGATGTCGGTGCCGGCCCGGATCTGCAGGTACGAGTCGGCCAGCGCGCTGGTGCGGGTGAACCGGGGATCCACGTGGAAGACCTTGGCGCCGCGCCGCTTGGCCTCCATCACCCACTGGAAGCCGACCGGGTGCGCCTCGGCCATGTTGGAGCCCTGGATCACGATGACGTCAGCGTTGGCGAGGTCCTGCTGGAAACCCGTGGCGCCGCCGCGACCGAAGCTGGTCCCCAGACCGGGGACGGTGGCGGAGTGTCAAATCCGGGCCTGGTTCTCGATCTGTAGCGCCCCCATCGCGGTGAACAGCTTCTTGATGAGGTAGTTCTCCTCGTTGTCCAGCGTGGCGCCGCCGAGGCTGGCGATCCCGAGCGTGCGGCGCAGCGGCCGGCCGGCGTCGTCGGCGTCCTCCCAGGTCTGCGCGCGGGCCGCGATCACCCGGTCGGCGATCATGTCCAGCGCCGTGTCGAGGTCCAGGTCCTCCCACTCGGTGCCGTACGGCCGGCGGTACCGCACCTTCTGCTGGCGCAGCTCGCTGGTGACGAGATTCTTGCTGGCCGAGCCCTTGGGGCACAGCCGGCCCCGGGAGATGGGGCTGTCCGGGTCGCCCTCGATCTGGAGGATCTGGTTGTCCCGGGCGTACACCCGCTGGCCGCAGCCGACCGCGCAGTACGGGCAGACCGAGCGGGCCACCGTGTCCGCCTGCTGGGTGCGTGGCGTCAGCTCGGCGGAGCGCTTCGACTTCGCCGCGGTCCCCCGGCCCAGCGGGTCGGTGCCGGTGAGTTGTCGGTAGACCGGCCAGCCCTCGATCCAGGTCCGGACGCCCACCCGGCACCTCCTTCGACCGTCGCCGGCTTCGACCCTCCGACAATAGATCAGGCCGGCGGGTGCCGCAGCGCCGGTGCACCGAGGGTACGACGATTGGGGCAGAAACCGGTTACAGTGCTCGGACCGGACCAACCGCGTGCAACCCCCCCGGAGGTGCCTGTGCCGACCCACCACCCGCAGCCCCCCGACGCCCGCACCGACTGGGCGACCCGGATCGCCCGACGCAGCGACGGGGACGGGGCGTTGCCCGTACCCCGGCTGTCCCCGCCGGACGGCCTGACCGCGACCGCGGGCGTCGGCCACGTCCGGCTGTGCTGGCGACCGGTGGACGGCGCCGTCGGCTACCTCGTCCACCGGGCGCCCGCCGTGGCCGGCCGGCCCGACGGCCCACTCGTCCCGGTCGACCATCTCGGCGGCGACGTCCTCGCGGTGCCCGACCCGTGGTACGTGGACACCACCGGCGAACCCGGCCGGACCTACGCGTACGCCGTGGCCGCCGTGCCGGAGGTGACGGTGACCGGTCCCCTCGGCCCCACCGTCACGGCCGCCGCCACGCCGGCCGGCGACCGGCCACCGGTCGTGGACCTGCGCCTCGACGCCGACGGCGCCGGCCACCCGCTGCACCGGCCGTGGCAGCCGATGATCGGCAGCGAACGGCTCTCCCAGTTGCTCTGCCGGCACACCTCCGGCGGGCGGGAGATCGGCCCGGAGCTGCTGGCCGCGCTGCGCCGGGTCCGCGAGGAGATCGGCGTGGCGTCCGTGCGGGCGCACGCCGTCCTGCACGACGACCTGGGCGTGTACCGGGAGGTCGACGGCCGGCCGAGCCACGACTTCCGCCGGGTGGACGAGGTGTACGACCTGATCCTGTCCGTCGGGCTGCGCCCGGTGGTGGAACTCGGCTTCATGCCCCGCGACCTGGCCAGTGATCCCGAACGCACCGTGTTCGAGTACCGGGCGATCATCTCCCCACCCCGCGACTGGGACCGCTGGGGTGACCTGGTCCGGGCGCTCGTCGCGCACCTGCGCGAACGGTACGGCGAGCAGGTGCTCGACTGGGACTTCGAGGTGTGGAACGAGGCCAACCTGGAGGTGTTCTGGTCCGGCACCCGTGAGCAGTGGCTGCGGCTGTACGACGTGACCGCGCGGGCGGTCAAGGACGTCGACCCGAGGATCGCGGTGGGTGGCCCGTCCTCGGCGGCGGCCGGCTGGGTGGACGCGCTGCTGGAGCACACCGCCCGCACCGGAGCACCCGTCGACTTCGTCTCCACGCACACCTACGGCAGCCCACCGCTGGACCTGCGGCCCACCCTCGCCCGGTACGGTCGGCCCGACACCCGGATCCTGTGGACCGAGTGGGGCGTCACACCCACCCACTTCAACCCGGTGAACGACGGCGTCTCGGCGGGCACCTTCCTGCTCAGCGGGATGCGCTCGGCCGCCGGGCGGGTCGACGCGCTGTCCTACTGGGTGGCCAGCGACCACTTCGAGGAACTCGGCCGGCCACCCCGACTGCTGCACGGCGGGTTCGGCCTGCTGACCGTCGGCGGGATCGCGAAGCCGCGCTACCACGCGCTGCGGATGCTGGCCCGGCTCGGGGACACCGAGCTGCCGGTGACGGCCACCGGTGACGGCGCGGACGGGCTGGTGCACAGTTGGGCCAGCCGGCACGCCGACGGCGGCCTCGCCGTGCTGGTCTGGGCGGACACCCTGGACCAGTCCAAGCGGGATGGTGACCCGGCGCTGGCCCGCCGGATCCGGCTGGTCGTGACCGGCGCCGCCGGCCGGCCGGCCACACTGAGCCGGCTCGACCGCGAGCACGGTGACCTCACCACCCTGGCCGACCGGCTCGGGGTGGGCGACTGGCCCACCGAGGCGCAGTGGACGGCGCTGCGCGCCGCCGACACCCTGCCGGTCGAGCCGATCCGGCCGGCCGTCGACGGCCCGGACGCGGTGATCGAACTGGACCTGCCCCAGCCGGGCGCGGCACTGATCGAGATCGCCGGAGCCTGAGTGCTCGGGAACGGAGATTGGGAAGGGCCCCCTGCTATACAGAAAGCGATAACAGGGGGCCCTTCCTTTCCGTCCTTCCTTGCTCCGCTAGCTAGCGCAGTTGGGGCAGCGCCTGGTCGGCCGGCACGTTGAACGTCTCGCGGGCGATCAGCGGCCGGATCCGGCGTTCGAAGTTCGGCGACACGAAGGAGCGGCGGATGACGTCGTGGCCGAGTTCGTTGCCGAGCGCCCCCATGATCATGGCCTGGTCGAGCGAGAGGTGCCGCCGGGCCACCCTGCCGCTGCCCACCGCGACCGCGTCGTAGAAGCCGCCGGGGCCGTACGAGTCGAAGTCGGCCCGCAGCCGGGCCAGGTTGGCCACAGCCGGTCCCTTGGCGTACGGCAGGGCGAGGAACACCGCGTGCGGGGTCACCACCCCGTCGCCGTAGTCGGGCGCCGGACCGGCCGGGCGGCAGTCAGCGAACCCGGCGTCGTACTTCGAACCCTCGACGTCGGACGGGTACCCGTCGCTGTCCATGCCCATCGCGTCGACGCCCCAGGCCCGGTAACCGCCGGCCGGGTCGCTGGCCGGCGAGAAGCCCCAGTAGCCGTACCCGGCGTCGGTCATCCCGTGCTCGATCTGGGCGGCGACCGTCGCCGGGTGGTTGCGGCCCCAGCTGTTGGGCGCCCACCGCTGCTCGGGCACGAACAGGTCCGGCATCAACGCCTCGAACATGTCGCCACCCCAGCTCGGTACGAACTGGATGCCCCGGTAGCGGTACGCGCCCTCGTACACCGGCACGCCCGCGTAGCTGGTGTCGAAGCCGACCGGCCGCATCTCCTGCCAGCCGTAGTCGCAGGTCGGCGGCAGGGTCCGCATGGTGTGGTAGTACGCCTCCGGCGGGATCTGCCCCATCGCGATCCCCAGGTACGTCGTCATCCGTGGTTCGGTGACCGTGATGTCGTAGTGGTTGCAGGTGAACCACACGCCGTCGCGCTCCAGCGAGCAGCCCGGCGGTGCCGCGTCCCAGAAACCGCCGGCGATCAGACCCTTGACCCCGTACGGGGTGCTGGCCGCCGGGTTGTAGTAGAACCCGAAATCCATCCTGCCCAGGATCGCGTCGGCCTTCCCGCGCAGCTCCGGCACGGCACCCCGCACCACGTTCAGCGCCGCCGCCAGCCAGCCGTTGTCCACGCTGGACAGGAACGGGTGGACGGTGCTGCCGTCCTCGGGCCAGACCGTGACGACCGAGCCGTCCCGGGGGTCGTACCAGTTGTAGAACATGCCCGAGGCGGTGTGGTGCCGGAGCCGGGCGAGCGTGTCGAGGGTCCGGGAGACCCGGTCCCGGGCCTCGGTCCGGGAGATCAGGCCGAGTTCGCGGGCCGCCACCGCCGACCAGAGGTAGCCGCCGATGTTGGTCGGTGAGGTGTACGTGGAGCGGCCGGCGCCGGACAGGTCACCGGGGATGTTGTCGGCGACCAGGCCGGTGCCGGGATCGGTCATGGCGACCATCGACCGCCAGGTGTCCCGGGCGTAGCCGAGCAGCGCCCGGTCGGCGGCCAACTGGGCCGGTGCCGCCACGGCGGCGGAGCCGCCGGCCAGGGTGAGCGTCAGCGCGAGGAGCGGTGCGAGAAGTCGTCGCATGGGTCTCCTTGTCCGGGTTGCGGGATCACTTGAGGCCGGTGGTCGCGATGCCGCGCAGGAAGTGCCGCTGGAGGAGCAGGAACACGACGAGCACCGGCAGCACCACCACGACCGCGCCGGCCAGGAGCAGACCGAAGTCGGTCTTGTTCTGGCCCACGCTGTAGAGGGCCAGGGCGACCGGCAGGGTGTACCTGTCCTCGGTGGTGGCGACCACGAGGGGCCACAGGAAGTTGTTCCAGGACGCGAGGAAGGTCAGGATCCCAAGCGTGGCCAGGGCCGGTCGGCACAGCGGCAGCACCACCCGCCAGAAGATCCGGAACTCGCCGGCGCCGTCGACCCGGGCGGCCTCGATCAGGTCGTCCGGGATCGACTGGAGGAACTGCCGCATGAGGAACACCCCGAAGGGCCCGACCAGGAACGGCAACACCAGACCGGCGTACGTGTCGGCCAGCCCCAGGTTGCTGATCAGGACGAACTGCGGGACGAACGTCACCATCCCCGGCACCATGAGCATGCCGAGCACGGCCAGCAGCAACGCCCGTTTCCCGGGAAAGCGCAGCTTGGCCAGCGCGTACCCGACGAGCGAGCAGAACAGCAGGTTGCCCGCCGTGACCAGGGTCGCGACGAGGGCCGAGTTGAAGAAGTAGAGCGGGAAGTCGAGCCGGGAGAACAACTCGCGGAAGTTGTCGAGGGTGACCGTCCCGGGCCACCAGGTCGGCGGCACCGCGCGGATCTCCCGTTCCGGCTTCAGCGACGACAGCGCCATCCAGACGAACGGTCCGGCGACGGTGACCAGGGCGAGCGTCAGGACGACGTGGAGCACGGCCCGGGCCACCCGGTCCCGGGTCCGGAGCGCGGGGTTCGACGGGTTCATCGTCCGCTCCTGTCCCCGAGCAGGCGGAACTGCACCACCGACAGCGCCACGATCGCCAGGAAGAGCACGTAGCTGGCCGCCGCGGCGTAGCCGTAGTTACCGAAGCCGAACTGGTTGTAGATGTGGAACGAGACCGACAGCGTCGAGGACAGCGGGCCGCCCTGGGTCATCACGAACGGCTCCTCGAAGAGCTGGAGATACCCGATGCCGGTGACCACCCCGCCGAACAGCAGCGTCGGGCGCAGCATCGGCAGGGTGACGTGGCGGAACTGCTGCCACCGCGTCGCGCCGTCGAGCGTGGCCGCCTCGTACAGGTCGGCCGGTATCGCCTGGAGCCCGGCCAGGAAGATCACCATGAGGAAGCCGAAGTTGCGCCAGGCCGCCATGACGATCAGCGACGGCAGCGCCAGCCGGCTGTCGAACAGCCAGCTCGGCCCGTCCACCCCGACCAGTCGCAGCAGGTTGTTGACCAGCCCGATCTCCGGGTCGAGCAGGAAGCGCCAGACCACCGCGATCGCCACGATGCTGGTCACGACCGGCAGGTAGAAACCGACCCGGAACAGGGCGCGGAACCGGACCAGCCCGGAGTTGAGCGCCGTCGCGGCCGCCAGCGCCAGCAGCATGGTCAGGGGTACGCCGATGACGACGAACACCAGCGTGTTGACCGCCGCGCGCCGGAACAGGTCGTCGGAGAACAGCCGGGTGTAGTTGTCGAGGCCGACGAAGTTGACGGCGAGCGGATGTCGCAGGTCGGTCGAACGCAGGTCGGTGAAGCTCATGGCCAGCGAGACCACCACCGGCAGCGCCATGAACCCGACGAACAGCACGGTGAACGGCGCGGAGAACGCCCAGCCGGTCAGCGCCCGCCGCAGGCGCTGCCGCGACCGGACCGAGGCGGCGGGACGGCCGGGGCCGGTCGCCCCGGCCGGCCGCGGCGGCGCCACGGGAGCGCTGGTCATCTCAAGCCCCGGTGCCGATGCTGCTCGCCTTGCCCTGGATCGCCCTGGCGGTCGTGGCCGGGTCGGTGTTCTGCTTGCACAGCTTCTCGACCTCGATGTCGAACGCGGCCGCGATCTGCTCCCAGGTCGGGATCGCCGGGGGCGCCTTGGCGCTGCCCAGCTGCTGGCCGAACGCGGCCAGGAAGGTGTCGCCGGACAGCGTCGGGTCCTTCCAGGCCGACTGCGCGGCGGGCAGGTCCTTGACCGCCGCGTACCACTTGACCTGCACCTCTGGCCGGCTCAGCCACTGCACGAACTTCCAGCCGCCGTCGCGGTTGCGGGCGTCCTTGAAGACCCCGACGTTGCTGCCACCGATGAACGAGGTCGAGGACTTCCTCGTCGGCATCTGCGCGACCGCGTACCTGTCCTTGAAGCCCGGGCCGCCCTGCTCCTCGATGATGCCCATGTGCCACGGCCCGGAGATGAACGCGCCGATCTCGCCCTTGACGAAACCCGGTTCGAGGGCGCCCTCGGGCAGGGCGGTCGGGGACAGCCCCTCCCGGAAGAAGGACTGGTAGTAGTCGAGTGCCTCGGTCAGCTCCGGGGTGTCGAAGTTCAACCTGTCCTCGCGCACCACCTCGGCCCCGTTGGACCAGGCGAACGGCAGAACCGACTGCCAGCTTCCGGTCTTGCCGGGCTGGAGGTTGAGCCCCCACTTGGCGCCGGACTTCTCCTTCATTCCCTTGGCCATGGCCTTCAGGTCGTCCCAGGACCTCGGGCCGGCCGGGAATCCCGCCTTGGCCGCCAGGTCCTTGCGGTAGTAGATCAGCCGGGTCTCGACGTACCAGGGAACGCCGTACGAGGTGTTGTTGACGACCGTGCTGTCCCAGGCGCCGGTGAAGAAGTCGTCCTTGGAGATCAGATCGGGCGGGGTCGGATCGAGTGCGCCGCTCTTGGCGAACTCCCCCTGCCAGGTGGTGCCGATCATCGACACGTCCGGGGTCTGCTTCGCGGCGATGGCGCTGGCGATCTTCTGGTGCGCCGCGTCCCACGGCACCGCCGTCACGGTGACCTTCGCGTCCGGGTTCTCGGCGGAGAACTGCTTCGCGAAGTCGGCGAGCTTCTCGCCCTCGGTGCCCATCGCCCAGACGGTGATCTCTCCGCTCGCCTTGCCACCACCGACGGACTTCGCCGTCTCCTGTCCACCATCCGCGTCCCGGCCACAACCGGCCAGTGCGACCGACGCGGCCACGGCAACCGTGACCGCGGCGGCGAACCGCCTGCTTCTCATGTCGTACCTCCCAGGGGGTTGGGGGTCATTCCGGGGATCTTGTCCGGGCAGCCGCAACTGCCGCGCAGGACGAGTTCGGTGGACAGCACGAGGTCGCCGGTGGCCGGTTCGCCCCGGTCGTCCACGGCCTGCAGGACCAGCCGGGCGGCCTCGGCGGCCAGCTCACGGATCGGCTGCCGCACCGTGGTCAGGCCGGGCGTGACGAGCGCGGCCATCGGGGCGTCGTCGAAGCCGGTGACGACCAGGTCCTGCGGCACCCGCAGGCCGCGACCGAGCGCGCCGAACAGCACGCCGAGGGCGGTCTCGTCGTTGGCGCAGATCACCCCGCTGGGCCGGTCCGTCAGGTCCGTCCGTTCGCCGGACCGGGAGTCGGTCCGCAGCAGCCGCTCCACGGCCAGTACGCCGTCGGCCTGCTGCAACCCGACCGGTACGGGGTCGGCCGGCCGGGGCAGGCCCAGCTCGCGGTGCGCGTCGAGGAACCCGGTCCAGCGCCGGGTGACGTCCGGGGATCCGTCGGGGTTGCCGACGAAGACCAGCTTCCGCAGCCCGTGGTCGGCCAGGAGGTGCCGGGTCAGCCCGGCCATCGTCGCGGTGTTCTCGGCCCGGACCGAGGGGATCGACCCGGGACCTTCCCCGGCCACCACGACCACCGGCACCATCTCGGCGAGCCGCAACAGCGCCGTGTCGGAGATGGTGCCGCCGAGCACGGCCACCCCGTCGACCCGACGGCCCATCTCCAGCACCTGGGCGTCGGAGTCGTCCCGTAGGTGGGTACACAGGATGTGCACGCTGGCCCGCGATGGCACGGCCTCGGACTCGAAGCCCTGGATGAGCTCGGTGAAGTACGGGCCGGACAGGCCGGGGAAGACCAGCCCGAGGGCTCCGTGCCGGCGGGCCGCGAGCGCCCGGCCGAGGTGGTCCGGGCGGTAGCCGTACCGCTCGATGGCCTCCAGCACCCGGCGGCGCATCTCTGGGGAGACCTGGCCGGTGCCGTTGGAGACCCGGGAGACGGTCGCGACCGACACACCGGCGAGCCGGGCGATTTCCCGAACCGTCACACGGCTGTTGCTCATGCCCACCCCGATTCGTAACGTGTATGCGACAGAAACCGGTTTCAGCGACCATAGGCAGCAGAGACGAAGTTCACAAGTCCCGCGTCCGCAATCTCCGCTCAGCGGGAGACCTGCACTATATGCGGCTTCCCTTGGCCCACCCTGAACGCCGCCCGACGGCCGGTCGATCGGCCAGGTGGCCGGGCACGGGGCGGCCCGGCGGCCCGCGACACCGGACGGCCTCGGGGCACCAGGCGGCCGGGCCAGCGCGCGCGACGTGGCGACGTGAACGGGGTACGGACGTGAACGGGTACGGACGTGCGGGGTGCGCGGATCCGGCCGGCAGCACCCCGGGCGACCGAGCGGGACGGGCCGGTGCGGGAATTCGGGCCGGCACCGGTCCGATCGTGGGAGCGGTCAGCCCTCCAGGATCTCCTCGCGGACCTGTCGCAGTTGCGCTATGACGGACTCGGTGACCTCGCCGACCGGCCGGGCCCCGTCCACCTTGATCAGCCGTTCGCGCTGCCGGTAGTAGTCCAGCAACGCCAGGGTGTGCTCCTCGAAGACCCGCAGCCGATGCGTGACAACCTCCTCGGTGTCATCGGTGCGGCCGGCCTCCTTGCCCCGCTCCAACAGCCGGCGCACCAGCTCGGTACGGGGTACGTCGAGGAAGAGCGCCACCTGCACCGACGCGCCCAGGTCCCGGGCCACCAGATACGCCGCCTCCGCCTGCTCGACGGTGCGGGGGAAGCCGTCCAGGATGTACCCCCCGTTGCGGCTGGCCGCCTCGACGGGCTTGCGCAGCACATCCATCACGATCCCGTCGGAGACCAGGTCCCCACGGCGCATCGTCTCCGCCACCGACCGCCCGATGGAGGTCTCGTCGGCGATGTGCCGGCGCAGCAGGTCACCGCTGGAGATGTGGGCGATCCCGAAGTGCTCGGCGATGCGTACCGCCTGGGTGCCCTTGCCCGCGCCCGGAGCGCCGATCAGCAGCAACCGCATTACGTTCCCCCTCCTACCGACGCCTGCGAGGGTAGCCGGCCGGGATGACCGGCCGGCCGGCGGACCGGGGCGACCGACCACGGCAACGGACGCGCGTCGAAGGGCCCGGCTCCCGGCAGGGCGGCGGGCCCGCCGGAACGGGACCTCGGCGCCTACCCGTGCGACCGCGCCCCGACGCACTGGAGGTGGGCCCGTCGAACGAGTGCGGACGATGATGGACAACTACCTGATCGTGGTCGGCGTTGACGGTTCAGACGGTGGCCGACGCGCCCTGACCTGGGCGGTCCGCGAGGCGGCCAGCCGCGGCGGCACCGTGCCGGACGTGGCGGGGGTCGAAGGTCCCGGGACCCCACGTCCACCGGCCCTGCCCCCGCCCGCGCGGGTGGGGTGAACTGAGGACGGCCCTCGAGACAACCCCCGAGTGAGGGCGCAGAGAAAGGATGTGGACGGCGATGACCGCGACGATGACACACCGGCCGACCGCCCCGTCGGCGGACCGACTACCGCTCGCCGAAACGACCCGGCAGCGGGCGACCCGGTACGTCTGGGCCGGCCTGCGACTGGCCCTCGGCTGGACCTTTCTCTGGGCGTTCCTCGACAAGACGTTCGGCCTGGGACACGAGACGGCCAGCAAGGCCGCCTGGATCCACGGCGGCAGCCCGACCATGGGCTTCCTGAAGTTCGGTGCCGCCGGTCCGTTCGACGGCTTCTACCACGGCATCGCGGGAGCGGCCTGGGCGGACTGGCTGTTCATGATCGGCCTCGCCGGGCTGGCGGTCGCCCTGCTGTTCGGCATCGGCCTGCGGATCGCGGCCGTGGCCGGCGGCGTGCTCTACCTGATGATGTGGACGGTCGTCCTGCCTCCGGAGAACAACCTCTTCCTGGACGACCACCTGATCAGCGCCGCGCTGCTCGCCGGCCTGGCGCTGGTCTCCGCCGGTGACACGCTCGGGCTGGGCCGGTGGTGGGCGAGCCTGCCCCTGGTCCGGCAGCGGCGCTGGCTCAGATAGGACTCCGGTGGCGGCGCCGGATGTACCGGCCGGGAACCTTCCGGCCGGTACGCCGCCGTTTCCGGATGTCCACCGGGCTCCCTGGGTACGGCCCGCGCCGACGCCCATCAGCGACGGGCCCTGGTACGGGACGTCGACGACGATCCCTGGTGACGGCCCCGGCGAGGGCCTTCGGTGGTTGCCTTTGGCGGCGGTCTTCGGCGACGACACCACGGTCCGTCGCGGTGGCGTCGCCGACCATGGGGCTCGGGCCGGTAGGTTCACCGGGGACGCTCTGCCTCACCGAAAGGACGACCGATGACCAAGCCAACGGTGGAACCCCCCGCCGGCCCGCCACCTACCGACCTGGTCGTGGAGGACATCACCGTCGGTGACGGTCCCCGAGCCGAGCCGGGAAACCTGGCGACCGTCCACTACGTCGGGGTGTCGCACTCCGACGGCACCGAGTTCGACGCCTCCTGGAACCGCGGCTCGGCTTTCACGTTCTCGCTGGGTGGCGGGCAGGTGATCTCCGGTTGGGACCAGGGTGTGGTCGGCATGAAGGTCGGCGGCCGGCGCCGCCTCGTCATCCCGCCGCACCTCGGGTACGGCGAGCGCGGCGCGGGTGACGCCATCAAGCCCGGCGAGACGCTGATCTTCGTGGTCGACCTGCTCGCCGTCCAGTAGCCCGAGCGGGTCGGTGGCTCGACCGCCGGCGGTCACGGCGACGCCCGGCGATCACGAACGGTCGTGGGCGTCGTCCGTGACCATCGGCGGATCACGGACGACGCCAGCGGTCACGTGCGGACCGCCAGCGGCCCGGCCCGGCATTCTCCGGTGATGAGCGGCACGGGGCACGGACGGACTCCGCCGGTCCCGACCCGGCACGCGGGCGATCACGAGCGGGCATCTGGCGGTCCCGGCCCGGCACGCGGCGATCACGGACGGGCACCTGGCGGACGCTGACAACCACCGTGATCTCGGGTGGAGGCGGAACAATGGGACCATGTGGACCCGCCTTCCCCGCCTTCCCCGCCTGATCAGGCCCGTCACGGCGCCCGCCACGGTGCCGCCGCCGCTGACCGGGCCGTGGGCGGCCACCGACACCCGGCTCGACACCCCGGTGGTGTACCGGCTGCCGAGCGGTCGCGGCGCCGAGGACGTGCTCGTCGACGCCGAGGGCGGGGTGGTGACCGGCGGCGACGACGGTCGATTGTGGCGCTGGCCGCCCGGAGCCGGGCCGGACACCGCCCCGCGACTGCTGGCCGAGACCGGGGGCCGGCCGCTCGGTGTCGAGCAGGCCCCGGACGGCAGCCTGGTCGTCTGCGACGCCGAGCGTGGCCTGTTGCGGGTCACCCCGGACGGCGGGATCACCCGGCTGGCGGACACCGCCGGTGGGCGACCGATCAACCTGTGCAACAACGCCGCCGTCGGCCGGGACGGCACGATCTTCTTCACCGACAGTTCGCTGCGCTTCCCCCTGGCGGCCTGGCGCCGGGACCTGTTGGAGCTGCGGCCGAACGGGCGGCTGCTCTGCCACCATCCGGGAACCGGTCGCACCGAGGTGGTGGTCGACCGGCTCTACTTCCCCAACGGCGTCGCGCTGACCCCCGACGAGTCGGCCGTGCTGGTCGCCGAGACCAGCACCCACCGGCTGGTGCGGATCCCGCTGGCCACCGGCGAGCCGACCGTGCTGATCGACCTGCCGGCGTACCCGGACAATGTCAGCGCGGTCGGCGATGGCACCTTCTGGGTGGCCCTGCCCAGCCCTCGGCTCCCGGTCGTGGAGCGGTTACTGCCACATCCGCGCCTGCGCCAGGCCGCCGACCTGCTGCCCGGTGCGCTCCAGCCGCAACCCCGGCGGTACGGGCTGGTCGCGCTGGTGGACGCGACCGGGGCGGTGCTGCGTACCCTGCACGGCCCGAGCGGGGCGTACCGCATGGTCACCGGGGTCCGGCAGCACGGCGACCGACTCTGGCTCGGCAGCCTCGTCGAACCCGCGGTCGCCGTTGTGCCGCTGGGCTGACCCGCCGCCCGAGCTGGCCCGCCAGTCGGGCTGCCGGCCGCGCCGACCACAGCGTTAACAAGGGCCCCTTGCTATACAAAAAGCGATAACAAGGGGCCCTTCCTTTCGGCTCAGCCGCCGGAGTTGGATGGTGCCGCCGCGGGTGCGCTGGCCGCCGGGGCGCCGGTCGCCGACGGGCCGCCGGAGGGGGTGCCGGTCGCGGGAGGTGCGCTGGCCGCCGGCTTCAGGTCCGGCGGTACGGGCAGCGCACTGCCCCTGGCGAACTGGTCCCAGCTCTCGTTCCAGGCGGTCCAGCCGTTGCCCGGGGTCAGCTGCACCTCGGTGCCGCGTACCCGGACCAGGTCGCCGACGTGGGTGACTCCCATCAGCCAGCTCGCGGTGGAGGTCGACACGTTCACGCAGCCGTGCGACGTGTTGGTGTAGCCCTGCTCCCCCTCGGACCATGGTGCCGCGTGGATGAACTCGCCGCCCCAGGTCAGCCGCTGGGCGTCCTGGACGGTGACGACGTAGCCGCCGTTGGGCTCGCCCCGGGTGTCGAAGACGGTGCTGTCGTGCTTCTCCATGATCACCATGTCGCCGCTGGACGACGGCGTGCTGGGCTTGCCGAGGCTGACCGGGATCCGCTTGATCAGCCGGTCGTCCCGGTAGACGGACATCTGCTTGGTGCCGTTGTCGACGTCCAGCCGTACGGCGTGCGGGGCGACGGTGGCCACCGCCGTGTGGTCCTCGTCGCCGAACCCCTCCCTGCCCATCGGCAGCCCCGCCACGGCGGCCCGGGCGGTGATCCGGGTACCGGGGCGCCACGGGTCCGGCGCCCGGTACTCGGCCTGGTTGCCCTCCTCGGTCCAGGACCAGGTGCCCGGTTGTGGTGGGTCGGTGCTGACCAGCAGCCGCTTCTGGACGGCCGCCCGGGCCTCCTTGGGCACCCCCGGCTCGAACGCGACGGTGAGCGGCAGGTTCACCCCGTACGTCTGACCGCTGGCCAGGTTGAGACTGGTCTGCACCTGTTGGTCCGGCTTGTCCATCGTGGTGAACTTCGCGGTCGAGGTGGTCTGCTGGCCGGCGCCGTTCACCGCGGTCACCTGGGCGGTGTACGCGCGCTTGTAGTCCAGTGGCCGGCCCGGCAGCCAGGACGATCCGTCGGCCCGCATCGCGCCGTCGACCCGGGCGCCCCGCTCGTCGGTGAGGGCCACCTCGGTGATCTTGCCATTGCTCACCGC
Organism: Plantactinospora sp. A48; assembly: GCF_055793945.1. Classification (NCBI taxonomy): domain Bacteria; kingdom Bacillati; phylum Actinomycetota; class Actinomycetes; order Micromonosporales; family Micromonosporaceae; genus Plantactinospora; species Plantactinospora sp. A48. The sequence continues at coordinate 72,764 of NZ_JBTIXF010000012.1, forward strand.
CACGCCGACCTCGCTGCTGATCGGCACGTTCTTCGCGTTGGCCGCCGGGGTGATGGCGACGGTCGCGGGCGGTGGTGGCGCGCTCGGCTTCCGGTCCGCGTCCGCCTTGCCTCCGCTGGTGCATCCGCTCAGCACCAGGGGTCCGCAGGCGATGGCAGCCAACCCCAGCCCGATCCGACGTCTGCGCTCCATAACCCCCCCATTCCGTTCACGGTCAATCACATTCTGTTACCTATCCCTCGATCCGGGTGCCCCCTTTTCGAGAGGCCATCCGAGAAAATCCTTTCGGGCCAAGGGATCCCGGTCCGCCCGGCCGGATGATCCGACCCTCGACGTCGATTACGCACAGTTATCGGACGCGGTGGCCAAAGCGGCTCAGCGGGTTCTGGGCGGCGCACCGGGAACGGACCCGGCGGGCGGGCCGGGAACGGGACGTCGGGGCAGCCCAGGTACGGCGTCCGTCACACCGGCCCGGCCGGGCGAGTGGTGCCCCTACGGGGGTGGAGCATGATTGGCGGGTGGCGGCCCCGGCCGCCATGCCGGAACCGGCGACATCCGCCCGCGCGGTGGGAGGGACGCCGGTCCCGGTCCGGCGACGACGCGTGGCGAGGGAGTACGGATGCAGACCCGCACCGATCTCATCGAGGACCTCATGTCGCGGTTCCCGCACATCCCGCGGGAGGCCGTGATCAAGGAGGACCTGTTGCGCGGGGGTGTGGCTTTCGACGACTCCGCGCTCACCGACAACGAGGGTGGCGAGGTCAAGCCGAAGTCGTACTTCATCTTCTCGTTCGACCATCGGACCCTGCCCGAACTGGGCAGCGCGGCGCTGCGCCGGCCGCCCGAGGAGATCGTGCTCACCGGTGGCCCGTACGGGTTGCGCCGCACGGTGGTCTCGGTCCGGGTCAACCCCGACTCGCCCTACCGGGTGGCCGACGGCGGGGACGGGATGCTGCGGCTGTTCCTGGACGGCCGGCCGATCGGCGACGTGGGCCTGCCGCCGATGCCCGAGTACTACCGGCACACGCTCAGCAACGGCAAGTCGGTGATGGAGGTGGCACCCACGATCCAGTGGGGCTACCTGATCTACCTGACCGTGTTCCGGGTGTGCCAGTACTTCGGCGCCAAGGAGGAGTGCCAGTACTGCGACATCAACCACAACTGGCGCCAGCACAAGGCCGCCGGTCGCCCGTACACCGGGGTCAAGCCGGTGGACGAGGTGCTGGAGGCCATGGAGATCATCGACCGGTACGACACGACCGGCTCGTCCCGGGCGTACACGCTGACCGGCGGCAGCGTCACCTCGAAGGTCGACGGGCTGGCCGAGGCGGACTTCTACGGCCGGTACGCCAAGGCGATCGAGGAGCGCTTCCCCGGCCGGTGGATCGGCAAGGTGGTGGCGCAGGCGCTGCCCCGGGCCGACGTGCAGCGGTTCCACGACTACGGCATCCGGATCTACCACCCCAACTACGAGGTGTGGGACAAGCGGCTGTTCGAGCTGTACTGCCCGGGCAAGGAGCGGTACGTCGGCCGGGCGGAATGGCACCGGCGGATCCTGGACTCGGCCGAGGTGTTCGGGCCGCGCAACGTGATCCCGAACTTCGTCGCGGGCGTGGAGATGGCCGAGCCGTTCGGCTTCCGCACGGTCGACGAGGCGATCGAGTCCACCGGTGAGGGGCTGGAGTTCTTCATGTCCCGGGGGATCACCCCGCGGTTCACCACCTGGTGCCCCGAGCCGACCACCCCGCTGGGCCGGACCAACCCGCAGGGTGCGCCGTTGGAGTACCACATCCGGCTGCTGGAGATCTACCGGGCCACCATGGAGCGGCACGGGCTGAGCAGCCCGCCCGGGTACGGCCCGCCCGGCGCCGGCAACGCGGTGTTCTCGGTCAGTTCCTTCATGGACTCCCTGCCCGCCGACACCGAACCGGCCCCCGTGCCCAGCTGACCCCTCGTTGCGCCTTGGGGCTCCACCGCGTTCCGAATGGCCGATTCGGGCGGTGGAGCGAGCGACCCCGCCAAGGCCCTGACCAGACCCGCGTTGCGGCGGCGCAGCAGATGCCGCCCGGTCAGCGCCTCGACGCCGGCCCGGGTCGCGGCATCGGCCGGTGTCGCGACCCGGGCCGGTCGGCCGGGCCGCACGGGTCGGCGTTCCGGGGTGAGCATCCATCGCCGACGTGACGGCGCTCAGGAGACCAGGGCCAGATCCTCCTCGATCCGGTCGGCGGCCGCCCGCAACGGTGGCAGCAGGTCCCGGCGGATCGCGTCGGCACTGCCCCGGCTGGTGTGCGTGGAGACGTTCAGCGCGGCGACCACCGAGCCGTCCTCGCCGCGCACCGGCACCGCGAGCGACCGCAGCCCCTCCTCCAGCTCCTGGTCCACCAGCGCGAAGCCCTGGGACCGGACCCGGGAAAGGGTGGTCCGCAGCTTCGCCGGATCGGTGATGGTCCGGCGGGTCAGCGGGCGCAGTTCGGCGGCCCCGAGGTAGTCGTCCAGCCGGACCGCCGGTTGAGCGGCCAGCAGCACCCGACCCATCGAGGTGGCGTACGCGGGAAAGCGGGTCCCCACGCTGATCGCCACCGCCATGATCCGCTTGGTGGTCGGTACCCGGGCCACGTACACGATCTCGGTACCGTCCAGCACGGACATCGAGCACGACTCGCGCACCTCGGCGGCCAGGGTCTCCATGTGCGGCTGCGCGACCTCCGGCAGGCTGAGGCTGGAGAGGAAGGCGTAGCCCAGTTCCAGCACGCGCGGACGCAACGCGAACAGCCGGCCGTCGGTGCCGACGTACCCGAGTTCGACGAGGGTGAGCAGGAACCTGCGGGCCGCCGCGCGGGTCAGGCCGGTGGTCCGGGCCACCTCGCTGAGGGTGAGCTGCGGATGGGTGGCGTCGAACGCCCGGATCACCGCGAGCCCACGTTCCAGCGACTGGACGAACTCCGGCCCCCGGCCCGGCTCCCCCGTCACGTGTCCTCCTGTCGCAGCGCCCGCTGGGCGACCGAGAACGCCCGATTGGCCGCCGGGACGCCAGCGTAGACACCCACCTGCAACAACACCTCGGCGACCTCCGCCTCGGTCAACCCGTTGCGCAGCGCGGCCCGCACGTGCAGCGCCAGTTCCTCGTCGTGGTGCAGGGCCGCCAGCACCGCCAGGGTGACGCAGCTGCGGGTACGCCGGTCCAGGCCGGGCCGGGTCCAGATCTCCCCCCAGGCGTACCGGGTGATGAAGTCCTGGAAGTCCGCGGTGAGTTCGTCGGTCCGGGCCGCCGCCCGGTCCACGTGCCGGTCGCCCAGCACCTCGCGGCGCACCGCGCTCCCCCGGCGGCGCCGGTCGCCGTCGGTGCCCGCACCCGGCGGGTCGGCGGGGTCGGCGGGGTGGGGCAGGTCGGCGAGGCCGGCGGGGTCGGCGGGGTCGGCGGGGTGGGGCAGGTCGGTGGACTCGGCGAGGCAGGGCGGGTCGGCGGGCTCGGAGCGCGGGCCGTCGGTCACGCCGGTCCTCCCAGGTGGGCAAGGAGCAGCCGGTTCAGCTCGGCCGGCTGCTCGACGGTGGCCAGGTGCGCCGCGTCGGCGACGACCCGCAGCCGGGCGCCGGGAATCCCGGTCGCGATGGTCCGGGCGTGTTCCTCCGGGGTGGCCGGGTCCGCGGCGGCGGCCACCACCAGCGTCGCCGCCCGGATCCGGGGCAGTTCCGGACGCAGGTCCAGGGCCGCGATGACCTCGCAGCAGGTCGCGTACCCGGCGACGGGCGTGCCGAGGAGCATGGCGCGGTGCTCGGCCACCAGCTCCGGGTGGCGTTCGGTGAATTCCGGGGTGAACCACCGCCGCAACACCGCGTCGGCCACCGCCGCGGTGCCGCCGGCCCGGACCGCCGCGGCCCGGTCCCGCCACGCCTGCGCCGGTCCGAGCCGGGCGGAGGTGCAGAGCAGGGCGAGCCGGTTGATCCGGTCGGGGGCGTTGGCGGCCAGCCACATCCCGACCATCCCACCCAGCGACAGACCCACGTACGATGCGCGCCGCACCCCGAGGGCGTCGAGCACGGTCAGTACGTGCCGGCCGAGCGTCGCGATCGTGCAGCCCGGTGGCGCCGGTGGCGCGGTTCCGTGACCGAGATGGTCGTACCGCACCACCCGGTACCGGCTCAGCGCGCCGAGCTGGGGGCGCCACATCCGGTGGGTGGTGCCCAGCGAGCCGCCGAGGACCAGCACCGGCGCCCCGGCCGGACCGTCCACGGTGACCCCCGCCGGCCAGCCCGACGGCCCGGTCACGGGTTGTCCCCAGCGGACGCCGCGTGCCGGGCCAGGACCCGGTCCACGAACAGCCCCGCCGAGCCCAGCCAGCCGACCGGGTCGAGCGCGGCGGCCAGCCCCGGCGCGTCCAGGTGCGGCTGGACCTCCGGGTCGGCCAGCAGCGCCGCGCGCCAGTCGGGCCGGTCGGCGGCCCGGGTGACCGCCTCGTGGGCGCGGGTCCGGCCCAGCGCCGGGGCGAGCCGGGCGGCCACGGCCTCGCTGAGTACCAGGCCGTCGGTGCGGTCCAGGTTGGCCCGCATCCGGTCGGGCCGGACGGTGAGCCCGGCGAGCAGCCGGGTGGTCCGGGCCACCGCCCCGCCGGTCAGTCGCAGCAACTCCAGCAGCGGCTCCCACTCGGCGTGCCAGCCGCCCGCGGCCCGTTCGTGCTCCTGGGCGGCGGCGGCGTACAGCGTGGCAACCAGGCCGGGGCCGCGCCGGGCCGCCGCCGTGACCAGCACCGAGTCGACCGGGTTGCGTTTGTGCGGCAGCGCCGACGACCCGCCCCGCCCGTCCCCGGTGGCCTCGGCCAGTTCCGCCAGTTCGGTCCGGGCGAGCAGCCCGACGTCCAGCGCGACCTTTCCGGTGTTGGCGAGCACGGCGCCGAGCGCGGCGGCGAGGTCCAGCACCGGTTGCCGGCGGGTGTGCCAGGGCAGCGGGCTGGGCGCCAGGCCGAGCCGGTCGGCCAGCCCGTCGGCGACCGCCGGCCCGGCCGGTCCCAGCGCGGCGAGGGTGCCGGTCGCGCCGCCGAGCTGCACCGGCAGACCGGCCCGGACGGCCGCCAGCCGGTGCCGGGCGTCCAGCAGGCCGGCCAGCCAGCCCGCCGCGGTCAGCCCGAACGTGGTGGGTGCGGCCTGCTGGCCGAGGGTCCGACCGACCTGGACGGTGTCCCGGTGCCGGCGGGCCAGCCGGGCCGTCGCGCCGGCCGCGCCGGCCAGCCCGTCGGTGACCACCCCGGCGACCCGGCTGGCCACCAGCATGAGCGCGCTGTCCAGGACGTCCTGGCTGGTGGCGCCGAGGTGCACCCAGGGTCGGGCGTCCGGCGGTACGGCCTCGGTCAGCTCGCGGACCAGCGGCACCACCGGGTTGCCGGCGGCCTCCGCCGCGCGTCCGAGCGCCGCCGGGTCGAACCGGTCGACCCGGCGGGTGGCCGCCGCGATGGCGGTGGCGGCGGTGGCCGGGACGATTCCCTCGGCGGCCGCCGCCGCGGCGAGCCCGGCCTCGACGTCCAGCATGGCCCGCAGCAGCGCCCGGTCGGTGAGCAGGGCATCCGTCGCGGGATCACCGGACAGCGCGGACAGCAGGCCGTCAGACGGCGAAGAAGACGGTTTCATGTTCCCCCTGCAGCCGGATGTCGAACCGGAGTCCGTCGGCCGTCGGCCGGGCCAGCAGCGTGTCCCGGCGGTCCGGCCCGATGCCGGACAGCACCGGGTCGGCGGCGTTGGCCGACTCCTCATCCGGAAGGTACAACCGGGTCACCACCCGGGTCAGCAGGCCACGGGCGAACACCGACACATTCAGGTGGGGTGCCTCGACGCCGCCGTCGGGATCGGGCAGCGGCCCGGGCCTGACCGTGTGGATGCCGTACCGTCCGGTTTCGTCGGTGGGGCAGCGGCCGAAGCCGCGGAAGCCGGCCACCCGGGACGGCCGGGCGCCACGCGGGTCGTCCGGGTGGTCGAACCGGCCGTCCGGGTCGGCCTGCCAGGTTTCCACCAGGGCGTCCACCACCGGGGCGCCGGCGCCGTCGGTGACCGTCCCGTGGATCCAGAACGCGCCGGGTGTCGGCTCCGGCACCACGTACGGGCCGTCCGGCCAGAACAGTCCGATGTGCAGGTACGGCCCGACGGTCTGCGCCGGAGTCACGCCGAGTGGCCCGGCCACCCCGGTCCGCGCCGGCGGCCCGCCGGGCGAACCAGCGGCACGGGGCGGACCAGCGACACCGCGCAGATCAGCGGCACCGGGCAGACCAGCGAAACCCGCCGGGCCGGCCGGCTCAGTCATCGTCGCCCTCCTCGAACGGCGTCCGGTCCCGGCCGCGCAGCACGATGTCGAACCGGAAACCCAACGCCCACTCGGGGGTGGTGGTGGCGTGGTCGTACCGCGAGACCAGTCGCTGCCGGACGGCCGGGTCGGGTATCGCGTTGAAGATCGGGTCCTGGAAGAACAGCGGGTCGTCGGGGAAGTACATCTGGGTCACCAGGCGCTGCGCGAAGGCCCGGCCGAGCAGCGAGAAGTGGATGTGCGCCGGCCGCCAGGCGTTGGTGTGGTTGCGCCAGGGATAGGCGCCGGGTTTGACGGTGACGAACCGGTACCGGCCGGTGGCGTCGGTGTGGGTCCGGCCGACGCCGTCGAAGTTCGGGTCCAGCGGGGCCGGCCAGTCGTCGACGGCGTGCCGGTACCGGCCGGCCGCGTTGGGCTGCCAGATCTCCACCAGGGTGTCCGGTACCGGGCGGCCGTCGCCGTCCAGCACCCGGCCGTGCACGATGATCCGCTGGCCGAGCGGTTCACCCGGATGCTGCCGGGTGAGGTCGTGGTCCAGCTCGCCCAGCCGGCCGGCGCCCAGCAGCGGGCCGGTCACCTCGGTCAGCCGGTGCGGCAGCGGCACCAGCGGCTGACGCGGGGCGCGCAGCCCGGTGGAGCGGTAGTCGGGGGTGTCCAACGGTGGGTGCGTGCCGGCGGGGTCGCGGCGGTAGCCGGGCAGGACCAGCCGGTCGGGAGGTTCGGTCACGATCGTCCTCCGGTCAGGGCGCGCAGCGCGGCCAGCTCGCCCGGGGTGGGTGGATCGGTGCCGGTGACGTCGTCGGCGATCCCGAGCGGCCAGCCGGTGGCCGCCCGCGCCCGCTCGACGGTGGCGCCGGGATGCAGGTGGGTGAGGACCAGTTCGCTGGTACGCGGGTCGGGCTCCAGGATGCCCAGGTCGGTGATGACGACCCGGGGGCCACCGCCGCGCAGGCCGAGGCGTTCCCGCTCGCCGGGCCCGGCGCCGTATCCGACGGAGGTCACGAAGTCGACCCGGTCCACGAAGGTCCGGCGGTTCTGTCGGACCACGACCACCACCTCCGCGCAGGAGGCGGCGATCTCCGGGGCGCCGCCGGCGCCGGGCAGCCGGACCGTCGGGGCACGGTAGTCGGTGCCGATCACCGTGGTGTTGATGTTGCCGAACCGGTCCAGCTGGGCGGCGCCGAGGAAGCCGGTGTGGATCCGGCCGGGCTGCAACCAGTAGTTGAAGACCTCGGGCACCGGTACGACGGCGTCGGCGGTGTCGGCCAGGATGCCGTCACCGATGGACAGCGGCAGTCGGTCCGGCTTGGCGCCGAGGCAGCCGGATTCGTAGATCAGCACCAGGCCCGGCGCGTGGGTGGCCCGGGCCAGGTTGGCCGCGGTGCTGGGCAGGCCGATGCCGACGAAGCACGCCGAGGCGTCCCGCAGTTGCCGGGCGGCGGCGACGGTCATCATCTCGTCGGCGGTCCACTCCATGCTCAGGCCCACGCCATGCTCAGGCCCGGTCGGCCGCGAGCCGGACGTGCCGCCGCAGCCAGTCGGAGAAGGTGTCCCGGTCCCGGCTGATCGCGTCCCAGGCGAGGTAGAAGTCGTTGTCCCGGACCGAGTAGCCGTGCGCGTACGACGGGTGGGCCCCGCCGGGGGCCACCGCGACCGCGGTCACCGCCCAGCCGGGCAGGACGACCTGGCCGGGCACCGGGTCGAGCCGGTCGACCACCTCCTCCACGGTCACCAGCGAGCGGCGCGCGGCGAGGACGGCCTCCTTCTGCACGCCGGTGATCCCCCAGAGCTGCACGTTGCCCGCCCGGTCGGCCCGCTGGGCGTGGATCACCGTGACGTCGGGCCGCAGCGCCGGCACGGCGGTCAGCACCTCGCCGGTGAACGGGCAGGTCACCGGGCGGATGTTCGCGGTGTGCCGGGGCAGGTCGGTGCCGGTGTAGCCGCGCAGCACCGCGAACGGCAGGCCGGCGGCACCGGCGACGTAGCGGTTGGCCATTCCGGCGTGGCTGTGTTCCTCCAGGTCGAGCGGCACCGGCCAGGCGTTCTGCACCGCGTCGCGGAACCGGTGCAGGGAGCCGACGCCGGGGTTGCCGCCCCAGGAGAAGACCAGCCGGGTGGCGCAGCCGGCGCCGATGAGCTGGTCGTAGATGAGGTCGGGCGTCATCCGGACCAGGGTCAGCTCGCGGCGGCCCTGCCGGATGATCTCGTGACCCGCGGCGAACGGGATGAGATGGGTGAAGCCCTCCAGGGCCACCACGTCGCCGTCCCGGACCAGCTCGGCGATCCCTTCGGCCAGCGAGACCAGTTCCGCCACAGGTTCCCACCCTCCGCCTCGGGCCATCGGGCGCCCGGGTGGGTCGGCCACCCCGGCTCCCGCTGTCCGCCGTCCGGGCTTGTTCGCCATCCGGACGTCCGTCCTCATTCCGAACGTAGTGCCGGACGCCGCGATCCGTCAACGGACCTCCGCCGCCGGGGCCGCGGCGGTCGGCGGTCACCCGTTGACGCGGCCCGGACCATCCGCCTACGTTCTGGATGAGAACGGCTGTTCGCTGAGCGAACGATCGCCGGCCCAGGCGGTCCCGGTGGGCGTCGGTCCGCGGCCCCCACCGCCGGCGGCGCCGAGAGGAGATCGTCATGCGTACCCAGGTGGGCATCGTCGGGGCCGGCCCCGCGGGGTTGACGCTGGCGCACCTGCTGCGGCTGCGCGGGGTGGAGTCGGTGGTGCTGGAGGCCCGCAGCCGGGAGTACGTGCAGCAGCGGGTCCGGGCCGGCGTCCTGGAACAGGGCTCGGTCGACCTGCTCACCGCGGCCGGCCTCGGGGAACGGCTGCACCGGGAGGGCGCCCGGCACGAGGGCATCGAGCTGCGCTTCGCCGGCCGGTCCCACCGGGTGCCGCTGACCGAGCTGACCGGGCGGGCGATCACCGTGTACGGCCAGCAGGAGGTGGTCAAGGACCTGATCGCCGCGCGCCTGGCCGCCGGCGGCGAGCTGCGGTTCGAGGTCGACGACGTACGCCTCGCGGGGCTGGACACGGACGCGCCGGTGATCCGGTTCCGGGACGCGGCCGGCGAGCACGAGCTGCGGTGCGACTTCGTGGCCGGCTGCGACGGGTCGCACGGGGTCAGCCGGGGGTTCGCCCCGGCGGCGGCGTTCCGCACGTACGAGCGGACCTACCCGTTCGGCTGGCTCGGGGTGCTCGCCGCCGCACCGCCGGCCACCCGGGAGCTGATCTACGCCAACCACGAGCGGGGCTTCGCGCTGTACAGCATGCGGTCCCCCGAGATCTCCCGGCTCTACCTCCAGGTCGACCCGGACGAGCAGCTCGCCGCCTGGCCCGACGAGCGGATCTGGGCGGAACTGCGCGCCCGGCTGGAGACCGTGCCCGGCTGGTCGCTGAACAGCGGTCCGATCCTGGAGAAGAGCATCACCGGCATGCGCAGCCTGGTGGTCGAGCCGATGCGGTGGCACCGGCTGTTCCTGGCCGGCGACGCCGTACACATCGTGCCGCCGACCGGCGCCAAGGGGATGAACCTGGCGCTGGCCGACGTCGCGCTGCTCGCCGACGCCTTCGCGGCCTGGTACGCCGACGGTCGCGCCGACCTGCTCGACGGCTACTCGGCCACGGCGCTGGACCGGGTCTGGCGGGCCCAGCACTTCTCCTGGTGGATGACCTCCCTGCTGCACCGGATCGCCCGGCACGACCCGTACGAGGCCCGGCTGCAACTGTCGACGCTGCGCTACCTGACGACCTCCCGGGCGTACGCGACCAGCCTGGCGGAGAACTACGTGGGCCTGCCCGAGGGGTGAGCCGGCGACCGGTACGCTCGCCCCGGCCGGTGGCCGCCGGGCCCGAGGGGCGGGCCGGCCCGCGCCGGCGGTACGGAGTTCCAGGTGCTCGTTCTGCTGCCGCCCTCCGAGGGCAAGGCCCATCCGTCGCGGGCGGGCCGCCCGGTGGACCTCGCCGCGCTGTCGTCGCCGGAGCTGACCCCGGCCCGGGACCGGGTGCTGGACGCGCTCGTCGAGGTGAGCGCCGGTGACCCCGGCCAGGCCCGGACGCTGCTCGGGCTGTCCCCCGGCCAGGACGACGAGTTGGCCCGCAACGCCCGGCTGCGGACCGCCGGCGCGCTGCGGGTGGACCGGCTCTACACCGGCGTGCTCTACGACGCGCTGGACCTGGCCACGCTGACCGGACCGGCCCGCCGGCTGGCCGGGCGGTCCCTGCTGGTCTTCTCGGCGCTGTGGGGGACGCTGCGGATCACCGACCGGGTGCCCCCGTACCGCTGCTCCGCCGGCGTACGGCTGCCCGGGGTGGGGGCGTTGGGCACGCACTGGCGGGCGGCCCTGGCCGGCGCGCTGCCGACCGCCGCCGGCCGCCAGGTCGTGCTCGACCTGCGCTCCACCGGGTACGCCGCGATGTGGCAGCCGGCCGGTGAGCTGGCCGAACGGACCGTGGCGGTACGGGTGCTGCACGAGCAGACGATCGGCGGCGAGGTGCGCCGGTCGGTGGTCAGCCACTTCAACAAGGCCACCAAGGGCCGGCTGGTGCGCGACCTGCTGACCGCCGGGGTGCGGCCCCGGTCGCCGAGGGAGCTGGTCGCGGCGCTGCGCGACCTGTCGTACACCATCGAGGAGCAACCGGCCCCGGCCGGGCGGGTCCGGCGGCTGGACGTGGTGGTCGACCGGCTCTGAACCGCCCGGGTCAGCCGCGCTGGTCCAGGATTCCGGTGGCCTGCCCGACCTCGATCAGGTGCCCGTCGGGGTCGCGCAGGTAGCAGCGGATCTCCGTGCCGTGGTCCTTGGGTTCGGTGATGAAGTCCCCGCCCCGGTCCCGCCAGGTCTGGTACACCGCGCGTACGTCGGTGACCCGGATGTTCATCGCGCTGGACAGCGTCCCGACGTCGTGCGGCGGCGTCACCTCGACGTCCGGCTTGTCGTCGGTACGGCCGCCCCCGTTGTTGAGCACCAGGTAGCTGTTGTGGAAGCGCAGCACCGCCGGCTCCCGCTCGCGGACCACCTCGGCGCCGAGCACCCGCCGGTAGTACTCCCGGGACCGGTCCACGTCCCGCACGATCAGCAGGTGGGTGAGCACCGCACCCGCGGCCGGTTGGAAGTAGTCCGGCGCCTCGTTCTCGGCCATGCCCCGATCATGCGGCCGTCGCCGCGCTCGGCGCAGCGGTTCGCCGGTTCCCGCCCGAGCGACCGTCCGCCGGCTTCCCCGTCCCGCGCGGCCGGCCGGCGGGTCCCGCCGCCGGGACCCGCTCAACCGGCGGGCGGCGTCGGGGTGAGGTCGTTGGCACCCAGGGCCGTGAGGAAGTGCCGCCAGGTACGCCGGGTGACGGTCAGCCAGGGACCGGAGCTGTCCTTCGAGTCCCGGATCAGCACGGCGCGCTCGGTGATGGCCACCTCGACGCAGTTCACTCCGGGCCCGGTCCGGGAGGACAGGGTCCAGCGCAGGGCGGGCGTACCGTCAGTCCCGCTCCGTGTCGTCGTCATGTCGAGCCCCCGATTCCGGTGCTGCTGACGGGTCCGGCCGGTCCGGCTCCACCACCGCCTCGGCCATCGTGCGGAACCGCTTCGCCCGGTCGGCGATGAGCCGTTCCGAGTCACTCGGGTCGAGCGCCACCGCGGCGACCCGGTCGAAGATCTGGTTGGACTGCTCGATCTCGTGCGGCCGCTCCAGCTGGAGATCACCGAAGACATCCTCGACGTGTACGACGCTCGGCATGTCGTGCTCGGCGAAGTCGAGGATGGTGAAGGTGGTCTCCACCCCGGCATGGGCGCCGAGGGCGAACGGCACGACCTGGATCGTCAGCTCGGGGATCCGGGCCAGGTGCAGGATCCGGTCCAACTGGTCGGCCATCACCGTCGCGTCGCCCACCCGCCGGTGCAGGGCCGCCTCGTCGATCACCACGTGGGTGGCCGGCAGCGGGTCCCGGGCGTAGAACAGCTCCTGGCGGCGCATCCGGGCGTCGGTCAGCCGCCGCACCACCAGTGGATCGACCTGGGCGAAGTAGCCGGCCACCAGCGCGTAGGCGTACGCCTCCGTCTGCAACAAGCCGGTGACCACGCTGGACTTGAAGTCGCGGATCTCGCTGGCCGCCGCCTCCAGTCCGAGATACCGGGCGTACGGGTCGGACAGCTCGTACGCCTCCCACCATCCCGGCCGCCGGCCCTCGACGGCCAGCGCCATCATCTCTTCGCGCTGCTCGTCGGGCACCTTGTAGAGGACGCAGAGATCACGCACGTCCCGCGGGTTGGCGGGCCGCTGTCCGGTCTCCAACCTGCTGATCTTCGTCGGCGAGCAATACAACGCCTGGGCGGCCATGTCGAGATTGAGGCCGGCACGCTGACGGTGTTCCCGGAGCAGGTTGGCGAGTCGCCGGCGCTTCATGAAGGGATTCCCGCCCTGCGTCATGCTCACCTCATCCAGTGCCCGGGGACAATGCCCTCCGCCGCCGTGCCACCGACAACGGCCACGTGCCACCGACAACGGCCCATTGCCATGGACGCGTGGCACTTGCCATACGGAGAACTCCATGATGGCAGTTGCCACCGGGCAGTGCCTAGGGGAGGCGGCCATTCTGTCGATGGCACACCGTTACCGGCCCGGCCCCGGAACTCCTGCCGCGCGACCGGTTCCGGGCAGGTCAGGGCGGATGAGATCCACGATGGACAGCCCGCCACGGTGCGCCGAACGCCGCCCACAGTCGCATTCTGGACAGTCAGCCACACTTTGCAATTGCCAGAGGAGAATGTTGCGGGGGCATGACCGGATGGCGGTTATCAATAGTCCGTTCGGCCCTGATCGCACTCGACGCGGATTAGTGGAGCACGTACGCTTGAGCCGATACGAAGATCGACGCCAACCCTGAGTCGAACCGGGTCACTCAGCCCCGCAAACGAAAGCTGGACCGGTGTTGCAGCACCGATCCAGCCGAGCAATCCCACCCGAGTCGCGCTCCACAGGCACCGGCCGGAAGGCAATTGCCACATGAACCGTACCACAATGCTCCGTGCCCGATACCGGAGCGAAACCGTCCAACGCGCCTCCTCGCGGCACTCCGCTGATTCAGGACCATCGACAAACGACATTACCCAACCGGCGCCACCGCGCCCGGAGCCAGGCCGGGCGCGGAGCCGGTGGCAGTGGCCGGGCCGGCGGCCCAGCCTGTTCCGGCTGCTCACCGGGCTGCTCCTGCTGGCGGCCCTGGTCACCCTGCCACTGCTACGGCTGGTGCCGCTTCCCGACCTCGCCGACGAGGTCGGGGCGCTGTTCGTCGTGCGGGAACTGCTGGGCTGGATGCTGGCCCCGCGGCACCGTTCCGAGCGCCGGCCGTGGTGACCGGTGTCAGAGAGTGGCGATGAGGACCGCGGGCGACTCGACGCAGTCGGCGACGTACCGCAGGAACCCGCCGGCCACCCCGCCGTCGCAGACCCGGTGGTCGAAGGTCAGGCTGATCTCGGCGACCTTGCGGACCGCCAACGCCCCGTCGACCACCCACGGCTTGTCCACGATGCGGCCGACGCCCAGCAGCGCCGCCTCGGGATGGTTGATGATCGGCGTCGAGCCGTCCACCCCGAAGACGCCGTAGTTGTTCAACGTGAACGTCCCACCGGTCAGCCGCGCGGGCGGCAGCGCGCCGGCCCGGGCCTGCGCGGTCGTCTCGGCCAGCGCCGCGCTGAGCTGGCTGGTGTCCATCCGCTGGGCGTCCCGGATCACCGGCACCATCAGGCCACGGTCGGTCTGCGCCGCTATCCCGAGGTGAATCCGGCCGGACTGGACGATCTCCCCGCGCTCGCCGTCCACCCGGGCGTTGAGCTGCGGAAATCGCCGTAGTCCGGCAACACAGATCCGGGCCAGCAGGGCCAGGATGCTGACCGGCTGCGCCGGCCGGGCGGCGTTGATCGCCGCGCGGGTCGCCAACAGCTCGGTGGCGTCCACGTCCACCCAGATGGTGACCTCGGGGATCTCCCGCCGGCTCCGGGACAGCTTGTCGGCGATCGCCTTGCGCACGCCGCGCAGCGGGATCACCACCTCGTCCGGTTCGGTCGGCACGGCGGATCCGGTCGGTGCCGGCGGCCGGGTGTGCTCCGCGACGGGGTCGGGAACCGCCGCCAGCGCCGGCCCGGTGTCGAGGTCGGCCCGCCGGATCATCCCGCCCGGCCCGGTGCCCCGGACGCTGCCCAGCTCGATGCCGCGTTCCCGCGCGAGTCGGCGGACCAGTGGCGAGATCACCAGGGGCGCCTGGAGCCCACCGCCGAACGAGGCTCCCGGCCCACCATGGGTTCCCGGCCCGGCGGATGCCTGAGAGTCATTTTTGTGCCGCTCAGGCATGTCCGCCGATCGGGGTGATCCGCCGGACACGGCGTCCCGCCGATCGAAGCCGGCGGCACCTCCGCCGGACACCCCCAGCCGGCGCCGCCGCCGGCCCGCGGAACCGGACCCGTGTGCCGCGCCGTGCCCGGTGCCGTACCCGATCAGCACGTTGCCCGAGCCGGCCCGCTCCTCGGTCCGGTACCTGGCGTGCGCCACCGGCTCGACCGCCGCAGGGTCGACCGTCGCCGGGTCGACCACCGCAGGGTCGACGGCGCCCGCGGCGTCCAGCGGCTCGACGGTGATCAGTGGCTGACCCACCGGACGCGCCTCGCCGGGCACCCCGTGCAGGGCCACCACCCGACCCGCGTACGGGCAGGGCACGTCGACGACGGCCTTGGCGGTCTCCACCTCGACCACCGGCTGGTCCACCTCCACGATGTCGCCCACGGCCACCTGCCAGGCGACGATCTCCGCCTCGGTCAGCCCCTCCCCCAGGTCCGGCAGGTTGAACACCTGGACGGCACCGGGGGCACCGGGGCCGACGGCGGCCGGCTGGGCGCTCATGCCGCGACCCCGGCGGGCAACCACCGGCCGTCCGGCCGGTCGTTCCACTGCAACCGGGCCACCGCGTCCAGCACCCGGTCCACCCCCGGCAGGTGGAGGTGCTCCAGCTTCGGTGCCGGGTACGGGATGTCCAGCCCGCCGACCCGCAGTACGGGCGCGTGCAGGGAGTGGAAGCAACGCTCCTGGATCCGGGCGGCGACCTCGGCGCCCACCCCGGCGAACCCCGGCGCCTCCTGGATCACCACACACCGACCGGTGCGCCGGACCGAGGCGGCCACGGTCTCGTCGTCGAACGGCACGATGGTACGCAGGTCCACCACCTCCAGGTCCCAGCCCTCCTCGGTGGCGGCCTCGGCGGCGGCCAGCGCGACCGGCACCGCCGGCCCGTACGCCACCAGGGTGGCGTCCCGGCCGGGGCGACGCACGGCGGCCCTGCCGAACGGCTCGGTCCGGGCCGGCAGCCGCGCCTCCTCGCTGGCGAAGTAGAGCTTCTTCGGTTCCATGAAGATCACCGGGTCGTCGTCCGCGATGGCCTCCCGCAGCAGCGAGTACGCGTCGGCCACGGTCGCCGGGGTGACCACCTTGAGGCCCGGCGTGTGCGCGTAGTACGCCTCGCTGGAGTCGCAGTGGTGCTCCACCCCGCCGATCCCACCGGCGTACGGCACCCGGATCACCATCGGCGCGCCCAGCCGGCCCCGGGTCCGGTTGCGCAGCTTGGCCACGTGCGAGGTGATCTGCTCGAACGCCGGGTAGGCGAAGGCGTCGAACTGCATCTCCACCACCGGTCGCAGGCCGGACATGGCCATCCCGACGGCGAACCCGACGATGCCGGCCTCGGCGAGTGGGGTGTCGAAGCAGCGCTTCTCACCGAACTGCTTCAGCAGCCCGTCGGTGATCCGGAAGACGCCACCGAGCTGGCCGACGTCCTCCCCGAACACCACCACCCGGTCGTCGTCGGCGAGCGCGTCGCGCAGGGCCGCGTTCAGCGCCCTGGCCATCGTGATCGGAGCCATCAGCCCTCCCCCTCGGTCTCGTCCCGGGCCGCCGCCAACTCGGCGCGGACCTGCTCGGCCTGCTCGGCGAGTTGCGGGGTCGGCCGTGCGTAGACGTGCGCGAACAGCGCCATCGGGTCGATCTCGGGGTCGACGTTCATCCGGGCCCGCAGGTCGGCGGCGTACGCCTCGGCGTCCGCGGCGATCGCCGCGACGGCGGCGTCGTCCAGCTCACCGCGCTCCCGCAGGTACGCCTCCAGCCGGGCGATCGGGTCCCGGCCCGACCACGCCCGCACCTCCATGTCGTCCCGGTACCGGGTGGCGTCGTCGGCGTTGGTGTGCGGTTCCATCCGGTAGGTGTGCGCCTCGACCAGGAACGGCCCGTTGCCCGACCGCGCGTGCTCGACTGCCCGGGTCAGCACGGCCAGCACGGCGACCGGGTCGTTGCCGTCGACCTGCTCGGAGCGGACGCCGTACCCGACGCCCTTGTACGCCAGGGACGGCGCGGCGGTCTGCCGGGACAGCGGGACGCTGATGGCGTACCTGTTGTTCTGTACCAGGAAGACGACCGGCGCCTTGAACACGGCGGCGAAGTTGACGCCCTCGTGGAAGTCGCCCTCGCTGGTGGCGCCGTCGCCGATGTAGGCCAGCGCGACGGTGTCGCGGCCCTGGTACGCCTCGCCGTAGGCGACGCCGGCCGCGTGGACGGTCTGGGTGGCCAGCGGTGTGCACTGCGGGGCGGTGCGGGTGGCGGCCGGGTCGTATCCGCAGTGCCAGTCGCCGCGCAGCAGGGTGAGCACCTCGACCGGGTCCAGGCCCCGGGCGACCAGCGCCATCGACTCGCGGTACGTCGGGAACACCCAGTCGGTGTCCCGGACCGCCAGCACCCCGCCCACCTGGCAGGCCTCCTGCCCGCGCGCGGACGGGTAGACGGCGAGCCGGCCCTGCTTGGTCAGGGCCGTGGACTGCTGGTCGAACCGGCGGCCGACGACCATCCGGCGGTACATCTCGCGCAGCGCTTCGACAGGCGGCTCCGGGTAGTCCGCGGCGAGCGGCTGGCCGGTCTCGTCGAGCATCCGGACCGGTTCGGGGCTGGGTAGCAGCGGTCCGACCGGATCCCGGCGGTCACCGGGTACGGACGGCCGGCGGACCTCCTGGGGTGTGGTGGTCACGGCGGGCACCTCCTGGACAGGTAGTCCCGTTATGCTCACGTTCTCCGGACTCTTGTTCAAGATCAGCGCGAAAGTCGGGACAATCGACTCGGGAGGACTGCCGCGATGGACCATCGGTCCGACGACAAGCCGGAAATGGCCGCCCCGGCGGGACGAACGGCCCGGCCCGGCGAGGAGGTCCGTCCCCGGCAACTCGACGACATCGACCGGCGGATCCTCGCGGAGCTGTCCCGGGACGGCCGGCTGTCCGTGCGTACGCTCGCGGAACGGACCCACGTCTCCCGGTCCAACGCCTACGCCCGGGTCGAGCGGCTGATCGCCGACGGCGTGATCACCGGCTTCCGGGCCCTGGTGGCGCCCGAACCGGCCGGGTTGATGACCTCGGCGTACGTCAGCCTGACGATCGAGCAGAACACCTGGCGGGAGGTGTCGGCCCGGCTGGCCCGGGTGCGCTACATCGAACACGCGGCGCTGCTCGGCGGCGACCACGACGTGCTGGCCCTGGTCCGGGCGCCGGACAACGCGGCGCTGCGCGACCTGGTGCTCAACCAGGTACAGGGCATCCCCGGGGTGATCTCCACCCGCACCTGGCTGGTGTTCGAGGAGTTCGACGGCGCCGGGTCACCGTGGGAGTGAGGCTCTAGAGTTGACCACCATGACCGACACCGAGCGGCCGGGGCTGCGGCTGAGCTGCACGACCCTGGACACCCCGCACCCGCCCACCCTCGCCGGGTTCTACGCCCGGCTGCTCGGCTGGCCGGTGGTCGAGGACCAGCCGGACTGGGTGGTGCTGCGACCGCCCGGTGGCGGTGCCGGGTTGGCCTTCCAGACCGAGTCGGCGTACACCCGACCGGTGTGGCCGGCCGGGCCCGGTGAGCCGCAGATGATGGCGCACCTGGACATCGAGGTGGACGACCTGACCGTCGCCGGCGGGCACGCCGAGACGTGCGGCGCGACACTGGCCGCGTACCAGCCGCAGGACGGCGTGCGGGTCTACCTGGACCCCGACGGCCACCCGTTCTGCCTGTTCACGTCGTAGCCGGTCCCCGGCCGGCCCGCCGGGCGATGAGCCCGCGCACGTCGTCGTGCAGGTCCTCCGGCGCGTCCTGCGGGTCCAGTTCCAGCAGCCGGGGCAGCAGTTCCGGCTCCAGCATCCAGGCCCGGAAGCCCTCGGCGATCGTCACCCGCACCCGGGGGCGGTAGGTCACCACCACCTCGTCGCCGGCCCGGATCTCCCCGGGCTCCACCACCCGCAGGTACGCCCCGACCCGCGCCTCGCGGGTGAACCGCTTCAGCCAGTGTGGTTCGGCCATCTTGTGCTGGAAGGTGGCGCACGGGATCCGGCCGAAGGTGGCCTGCAGGACGACGTCCGGCCCGATCCGCCAGTGTTCGCCGATGGCCGCGCCGTTGACGTCCACGCCGACGGTCGTGATGTTCTCCCCGAACAGCCCGCTGGGCAGGTCGCGGCCCAGTTCCCGCCCCCACCAGTCGTAGTCCTCGCGGGCGTACGCGTACACGGCCTGGTCGTCGCCGCCGTGGTGCTCGACGTCGAAGATCTGGTCACCGACCAGCCCACTGCCGAGGCCGCCGTGCTTCGGGCCCGGAGCACGGACCGGGACCGGGCCGTCGACCGGCCGCTTGTTGATGCCGGTCGTCCCGACCGACTTCGCCGGATTCGGTTCGGGAACCGCGAGATTGACCGAGAGCAGTTTCGCCACGGTCCGCACCCTACGACACCCGTACCGGTGCCGTCGCCACCGAATCCGCGCCGTGGAATCACCCCGGGCGGTTTTCCCACCACGGACGCTGGACGGCCCCGGGCCCGCTGACCTATGTTGCCGTCAGCGCCGGTGCGACGGCGGTGGCAGCCGACGGAGAAGACGTGACCGACCAAGTAGACGACCGTCAGTTGTGGGCGGCCCTCGTCAGCGCCGAGCAGGAGAGCGCACGCCGGCGTTCGGACTTCTACCGGCACGCCTGGTCACGGACCGAGATCCTGGCCAAGGCCCTCAGGGGCGGCGTGTGGGACCAGGCCGTCGCCCTCGATTTCCTGGACTCCGCACCGCACGACGTGCCCGCCCTGCTGGACGACCTGGTCGAGCACGCCGTCTCCGAGCGCTGGGCCGGCCAGGCCCGGCGGGCCATCGGGGGTGCCGACCGGCAGCGGATCGGGCCGATGCTGCGCCGGATCGTGGCCGAGCGGCTGCGCCGGGCCGACGGAGCCGAACACCTCCGGCTGGCCGAACTGCTCGTCGAGGTCGAGGACTGGGCGATGCTCCGGGTCCTGCTCCAGTCCGCGACCGACAGCGCCGATCCTCGGATCCGGACGGTCGGCGCCGACCTGACCGAGCGGTACGCGGCCCTGCCAGCCGCCCTGGAGCAGCGAACCGCCCGCTGACCGGTGGCTCTGCACGGCAGCGGCCCGCCCGCTGACCGGTGGTCCTGCGGCAGCGGCCCGCCCGCTGACCGTGGCCGCCAACGCCGAGCCGTGCCATCGGCAATGATGGGGTGGACACGACGGCAACGGCGCGGAGGGGAACGGCATGGCCGAGCAGACCGACGGCGGCGAGCGGGAATCCTGGAAGACCGGCGGGAAGTACGTCGAGGCCGGGGGCGAGTTCACCCGGGACCAGCGCTACATCGCCACCCGGATCACCGCCGACGGCCGCGACGGCTACCCGGTCGAGCCGGGGCGCTACCGGTTGGTGGTCAGTCGTGCCTGCCCGTGGGCCAACCGGCTGATCATCGTACGGCGGTTGCTCGGGCTCGAGGACGCGCTGTCGATGGGGGTGGCCGGGCCCACCCACGACGAGCGGAGCTGGACCTTCGACCTCGACCCGGGCGGGCGTGATCCGGTGCTGGGCATCGAGCGGCTACAGGATGCGTACTTCGCCCGGTTCCCCGGCTACGACCGGGGCATCACGGTGCCGGCGCTGGTGGACGTGCCGACCGGCCAGGTGGTCACCAACGACTACGCCCGGATGAGCCTCGACCTGTCGACCGAGTGGAGCGCCTACCACCGGGCGGGCGCTCCCGAGCTGTACCCGGCGGCGCTGCGCGACGAGATCGACGAGGTCAACGCCGGAGTTTTCCGGGACGTCAACAACGGCGTCTACCGGTGCGGCTTCGCCGGCAGCCAGGACGCCTACGACAAGGCGTACCGTCGGCTGTTCGACCGGCTCGACCGGCTGTCCGAGCGGCTGCGCGACCGGCGGTACCTGGTGGGCGACTCCATCACCGAGGCCGACGTGCGGCTGTTCACCACGCTGGTCCGGTTCGACCCGGTCTACCACGGTCACTTCAAGTGCAACCGGAGCAAACTCACCGAGATGCCGGTGCTGTGGGCGTACGCCCGGGACCTGTTCCAGACGCCCGGATTCGGCGACACCATCGACTTCGACCACATCAAGCGGCACTACTACCAGGTACACCGGGACATCAACCCGACCGGCATCGTGCCCCTCGGACCCGACCTGTCCGGCTGGCTCACCCCGCACGGCCGGGAGGCGCTCGGCGGCCGGCCGTTCGGCGACGGTACGCCCCCGCCGCCCCCGGCCGGGGACGAGCGGGTGCCGGTGGAACACACGGCGGCGGCATGAGCCGGGCCGACGACCGGGCCCCGGCGACCAGGGTGCCGCAGCGGGAGCCGGTGGCCGAGGCGCCCCGACCGGACCCGGCGGCCGGGGCGCCGCAGCCGGACCCGGCGGCCGGGGCGCTGCAGCCGGACCCGGCGGCCGGGGCGCTGCAGCCGGACCCGGCGGCCGGGGCGTCGCTGTGGGATCCGGCGGCCGGGGCGTCGCTGTGGGATCCGGCGGCCGCCGGTGTGCTCCGGCTGCCATCGGGTCGCCTGGTACGCGGACGCGGCCTGCGCGAGCCCACGCCGCCGGGGCCGTCCCCCACGTACGCCGTGTACCTGCTCGGCCGCCCGCCGGCTGAAGTCGACTGGGAGAACCACTGGCTGCGTTGGCCGGACTTCCGGTTGCCCGCCGACCGCGCGGAGGCGTACCGGCTGCTGAGCGGCGCGTGGCAGCGGGCCGCGACCGAGCGGGTGGAGCTGGCCTGCTACGGCGGCCGGGGCCGGACCGGCACGGCGCTGGCCTGCCTCGCGGTGCTCGACGGGGTGCCGCCGGACGAGGCGGTCCGGTACGTCCGGCGGCACTACCACCGGAGGGCCGTCGAGACCTGGTGGCAGGCCCGGTACGTGGCCCGGTTCCCCGGGCACTGACGGCACCGCTCCGTCGGTGCCGGGTCGTCCCGGCCCCGGTTTCCGGGCACCGCCATCCGCATCCCGGGTCGACGACCCTGGCCCCAGTGCCTCGCCCGGGCTTCCGGGAGCAGGTCTCAGCCCACCCGGTGCCGAGCGAGGGTGACAGCCCGGTTGCCGGGCGGGGGAGGCAGCCCGGTTGCCGGGCGGGGGCGGCAGCCCGGTCACCGGGCGGGGTGTCACTCCCGCAGTCGCCAGGTGCCGGCCCGGACCGGTGCCTGGCGGTCGGATGCGCCGGCCAGTACCGGATCCTCGGTCGATCGCTCGGCGTCCGGGGACCCGGCCGGAGCGGTGCGGTCGGCGTGACCGCCCACCGCGCCCCCGGTGGTGGTGGCGTCTACCACGGCGGACCCGGGCCCGCCGGTGCCCCTGGTGCGCCGGCGCCGGGTCAGCACGAGGTAGGCCACCCCGATACCCGCGCCGCCCGCCAACCCACCGGCGAGGGCCACCCCGAGCTGACCGCTGAGGCCGAGCGCCGAACCGGCGTCGTCCGGGTCCGCCGAACCGGCGGGCTCGCCTGCGGCGCCACCCACCGGCGCGTCCACGCCGTGTCCCGCGTGCCCGACCGGGTTGCCCGGCACCAGGACCATGGCGGCCGCCGGATGTCCGCCACCGGGCGGATCGGCCCAGGTCACGACCGTTCCGTCGGAGTACGTCTGCACGACCGTCAGGGTCAGCCGATCGGCGGCCGGCAGTGGTCCCAGCGAGATGCCGAGTTCGACCGGGCCCGGCCCGGCCGGCCGGCCGTCGCGGATCCAGGTGATCGACGACACGACGTCGGTGACGCTGCCCTGGTGGACTCCCGGCAGCGGCTGGTCCACCCGCCGGGTGGTGATCTTCGGGCCCCAGTGGGCCATCGACATCGGGTAGACCTCGGCGACCGGGGTGTCGGCGGGAAGACGCACCTGCACCCGGGTGGTGTACGTCCCCGGCCGGTCGTCGGTGAGCCGGACCGTCAGGTCCGCCGCGTCGCCCTGGATGCCCTGCTCCGGGGACACCGTGACGTCAGCGTGGGCGTGACCGGCCCAGATCAGCACGCCGAGCAGCGCGGCACCGATCGCCAGCGCGCCGCGGACCAGGACGGAGACAACCATCGAACCTCCCCAACCGCACGGTCCACCCGGCGAGTTCCGGTGTGGCCGCCATCGGATAGTTCGGATCCGGACCGGAAAAGGTTCAACCGGGCGGGCGGACGGTGGCCACCTCGGTCAGCCCGGTCACCTGCAACACCCGGGCCACCGGCGAACCGGGCGCGACGACCAGCTCCAGCCCGCGGTGGACGTGCTCGAACAGCGCGCCGACGCCGGCGCTGTCCAGATAGCGGACCTGGGACAGGTCCACCACCAGCGGCGGGCCCGGTCGCCGCACCGCCTCGGCCAGCACGGCCCGAAGCCGGGGCGTGGTCGCCATGTCCACCTCGCCGGTCACCGTCAGCACCGTGCCGGCCAGCTCGGCGGAGAAGTCATCGACCATTCCGGACGTCCTTCACCAGTCGTACCGTGGTGCCCCGCTCGCCGCCGTCGACGAGCACCTCATCCATCAGCATTGCCATGATCATCCGTCCGCGGCCCCGGCCCCGGTGCGTCGGGCCGGACCGGGTTCGCGGTTCGACCCACGAACCGGCGTCCCGGATCAGCGCCTCCACCCGGCCGTCCCGCAGCGACACCCGCAACGTGACCTCACCCTGCGGGGCGAACCGGTAGCCGTGCTCGATCGCGTTCGCACACGCCTCACCCACCGCCACCAGCAGGTCATCGGCGTCGGTCGCCGTTATCCCGGCAGCGGCCAGCCACCCGCGCAGCGCCTGACGCAACGGCGCCAGTTCGGTGGGGCGGGCGGCGATGCTCGTGCTGAAGGCGGTGTGCTCCGGCTGCCGGTACAGCAGCAGCGCGGCGTCGTCGTCGTACCCGCCGGCCGGTCGGGTGGCGGAGACGACGGCGTCCGCCAGCCGGTCCCGGGGCAGTCCGCGCGCCTCGGCGAGACCCTGGGCCGCCCGCGCGATGCCGACGTCCAGCACCTCGTCGCGGCGTTCGACCAGCCCGTCGGTGTAGAGCAGCAGCACCGATCCAGGCGGCAGTACGGTACTGGCCTCCGAGCGCCGCGGGACCGTGACGGTGGCCAGCGGAACGGACCGGGCACCCTCCAGCAGGTCGATCCGGCCGTCGGCATCGACCACGATGCCCGGTGGGTGGCCGGCGGCAGCGTACCGGAGCTGCCCGGTGGACAGTTCGACGATCGCGCAGAACAGCGTCGTACATCGGGCGTTGGGCAGCAGCCGGGCGAAGTCGTCCAGCGCCCGGATCACCTCGGCCGGGCCCTTGGCCTGGAGCAGCAAAGCCCGGCAGGCACTGCGCAGCTGGCCCATCACGGTGGCCGCCGTCAGGCCGCGACCCACACAGTCCCCCACCACCACGCCCACCCGATCGCCGGCCAGCTCGACCACGTCGTACCAGTCGCCGCCGACCTCCAGCGGCGAGACCGCCGGCTCGTAGCGCACCGCGAAACCGGCCGGCAGCTCGGCCGGACCGAGGATGGACCGTTGCAGCGTCAGCGCCACGGTGCGCTGCTGGTCGTACACCCGGGCACGCTGCAGGACATGCGACATCGTCCCGGCGAGCAGCTGGAACTGGGCCCGGTCGTCGGCCGGCATCGCCCGGGGCGGCTCGAACTCCAACCAGACCGCGGTACGCGGCTCGCCCGAGTCGACAAGCACGCCCACCCCCCGCGCCCGGCCGTCGGCGGCGGGCTCCACCAGGATGTCCGGCGCCGGCCCCAGCCTGACCAGCGCCCGCAGGATCCGCTCGTCCGGCGTCGCGAGGCCGGCCAGCACGTCGGGCCCACCGCCGCTGTCCACCGCCACGATCGCCCCGGCGCGGGCCCGGAACAACCGGCTCAGCTCGGCCAGCCCGGCGGTCAGCACCTCCAGGACGTCGCCGGCCTCGGCCAGCCGCACCGACAGCCGGGTCAGCGCGCTCTGCCGTTCCGTCGCGAGCAGTTCGGCGGTGATGTCCCGCAGGGTGCCCACGTACGTCCGGCTGCCGGCGGCCGGGTCGGCGACGAACGAGCTGAACACCGCCTCCACCCAGATCCGCCGCCCGTCGGCCGGCCGCAGCGGCAGCCGGATCCGTCCCTGGCCGGCGTCGCCGATGGAGCGCAGCGCCCGCTCGGCCTGCCGGTGCTCGTCCGGCTCGTGACGCGGGTCCGGCAGCCACGGATACGGCTGACCCGGCAGGTCCGGGCCGGAAAAGCCCAGCAGCTCGCGGAAGGCGTCGTTGACCTCCAGCAACGTGCCGTCGGCGGCGGCGGCGAAGAACGCCTCCTGCAACGAGTCGGTCACCGCCGTCCGCCAGGCCGACTCGGTGTTGCGCAGCCGGGCCAGCTCCAGGTTGGCCCGCACCCGGGCCAGCAGCTCCAGCGAGGAGAACGGCTTCACCAGATAGTCGTCGGCGCCGGTGTCCAGCCCCTCCAGGGCGGCCTCCTCGCCGGCCCGGCCGGACAGCATCACCACCGGCACGGTGGCGGTACGCGGATTGCTCCGCAACGCCTTCAACAGCCCGAACCCGTCGAGCCGGGGCATCATCACGTCGGTCAGCACCAGATCCGGCCGCAGCCGGTCGACCAGTTCCAGCGCGGCCCGCCCGTCGGTGGCCACCTCGACCCGCCAGTGCGGTTCGAGCAGCCGGGTGAGGAAGCCGCGCAGGTCGGCGTTGTCCTCCACGACGAGCACGGTGG
This sequence comes from Plantactinospora sp. A48, assembly GCF_055793945.1. Taxonomy (NCBI): domain Bacteria; kingdom Bacillati; phylum Actinomycetota; class Actinomycetes; order Micromonosporales; family Micromonosporaceae; genus Plantactinospora; species Plantactinospora sp. A48. Next base: position 98,091 of record NZ_JBTIXF010000012.1, read on the forward strand.
CGCCGGACCGGACCGGCGCGGGCGGCGCGGGATCCTCCGGCAGCCAGCGGACCGCCTCGGCGACATACCGGCCCACCGAGGCGCCCCGGGACGGCCGCGATCCCGCCGCGGGTGAGCCGTACGGCAGCCGGACCGTGAACGTCGAGCCGGCGCCGGGTACCGACCGCACCGTCACCTCGCCGTCGTGCAACCGGGTCAGCTCGTGCACCAGGGCCAGTCCGATGCCGGCGCCCTCGTACGAGCGGCCGGCACTGCCGCGTACCCGGTGGAACCGCTGGAACAGCAGCGGCTGCTGGTCCGGCGGGATGCCGACCCCGGTGTCGCTGACCGTGAGCACCACCCGGTCGGACGTGCCGGCCAGGCTGAGCCGTACCTCTCCGGCGAGGGTGTACTTCACGGCGTTGGACAGCAGGTTGACGACGATCTTCTCCCACATGTCCCGGTCTACGTAGGCGACGCGGGGCAGCGGCGGCACGTCCACCAGGTAGTCGAGGCCGGCCCGGCGCAGCACGTACTCGAACGGCTCGGCGACGGCCCGGGTCAGCGCGGCCAGGTCGGTGGGCGCGGTCTCGGCCCGCAGCCGGTCACCCTCGATCCGGACGAAGTCCAGGATGTTGTCGACCAACCGGTGCAGCCGGCCGGTGTTGCGCTGGACCATCTCCAACCGTTCCCGCTGGATCGCGGGCAGCGGGTGCGTACCGTCGGCGAGGCTCTCCTCCACCGGACCGGCGATCAACGTCAGCGGTGTCCGCAGTTCGTGGCTGACGTTGGCGAAGAACCTCGTCTTCGCCTCGTCGAGCTCGGCCAGTGCGGTCGCCCGGCGCCGCTCGGCGGCATAGGCCACCACGTCGGTCAGCGCGGTGGACACCCGGGCGGCCACCAGTCCCACGAACGCCTGGTAGGAATCGTCGAGTTCCCGGTACGGGCTGATGCCGACCACGAGCGTGCCGACCGGCCGGTCCCGGCCGCTGACCTGCAACGGCAGTACCAGCGCCTCGTCGATGGACGCGGGTCCGAACGGACCCTCGACCATCAACGGATCCGGGCGGGCGGCCAGCCCGGAGATCCGTTCGGGACGGCCGGTCATGGCCACCCGCCACACGTCGGGACTGCCGGCGGTGGCGGAGACCCGGTCGCGGATGCCGTTGGCGCGGCTCAGACCCGACGACGCCACCAGGCTCAGGTCGGCGTCGTCGGAGGTCACGTCGGCGCGCAGGTAGGCCAGCACCGCCGGCAGGTCGGGGACCCGTCCGGCCAGCACCCCGACCGCGGCCCGGCAGGCGTCGGCGGCGGTGTCGGCGACCGTGACGGACAGCGTGCCCAGTTCCCGGAGGGTGTCCAGGCGCCGGTCCCCCAGCACCCGGGCGGTCACGTCGGAGGTGGCCACGAACACCCCCGCCACCTGACCGTCAGAGGAGACGATGGGGCTGTAGGAGAACGTCCAGTACGTCTCCTCCAGGTAGCCGTGTCGGCGCAGGAACAGCCGCTGGTTCTCCGCGTAGGTGGCACCACCCCCGGCCAGCACACCCTCGGCCAGCGGGCCCAGCTCGTCCCAGACCTCGGCCCAGCACTCCTGACCGGGTTGGCCGATCGCCGCCGGGTACTTGTCACCCAACACCGGCCGGTACGCCTCGTTGAAGATCTGGACGAGTCGCGGGCCCCACCAGAGCAGCATCGGAACCCGGGACGGCAGCACGGTCCGGATCGCCGCCAGCAGATCGGCCGACCAGCTCCGCACCGGACCGAGTGGGGTGGCGGACCAGTCCGTCGCCCGCAGCGCCGCCCGGGTCTCGCCCGGCCCGGCGAAGATCGTCTCCGCCGTCCAGGCCCCGCACGCCGGGTCGCCGGCGCCCCGTGCCTCACTCATCGGTGCCTTCCGCCCCCATCCCAAACCCGGTCGTTTCCCTACCCAGACGATCTCCGTCAATGCGGGTCGGATCGAGCCTTCCGGGATCACCGACACGGTATCCCGTCGGGCCGGTCGGGACGACGGCGCCGGCACGTGACCGCGCGCACCGACGGACCGCCGAAAATCCGGTGCCGGTGCCGGTGCCGGTACCGGTGCCAGCGCCGGTGCCGGGGCCGGTGCCCGTTGACGCGCTGCCGCAGCCGGTGGCCGGCGACGCGGGGCCGGGGCCCGGACGCGCTGGGGTGCTCAGCCGCCGCCGGGCGTTTCGGCGCGTACCTCGACGGTGGCCTCGAAGCTCTCCGCACCGGTCGAGCCGGCCCACTCGCGCCGCCGGGTCAGCCGCACCGGGGTGGTGCCGGGTCCGAGCGCGGCGAACCGGAACCGGCGCTCGCCGCCGCCGCCGAGCCCGCGCTGCCCGCCCGGGGCGAAGTCGTCGCCGTCCAGCCGCAGCACCTGCGGGTCGTACGCGTCCAGTGCCCAGCGGAAGCCGGAGGTCGGTGCCTCGGGCAGGGCCACGACCACGACATCCCCGGTCGTCGCGCCGTGCCTACCACCGGCCGCGTCCCGGCCCAACCGCACCGTCGCCATCGCGTACCCCGCTCGAAAGGCTTGAAAGGAAGGGCCCCCTGTTATCGCTTTTTGTATAGCAGGGGGCCCTTCCTAACGCCTAACGCCTGACGCCTCACGCCACCGGTGGCGTGGGCGGCGTCGGGCCGGGGACCACCGACACGTACAGTTCGGGCAACCCGCTCGGGGTGTCGGCGGGCGCCAGCCGGAGCGTCCGGGCCCGGACGGCGACCCGCAGCGGCTCGCCGATCATGCCTGCGAGGTCCCGGGCCGCCGGCGTACGGGCGTCCAGGACCAGCGCGTCCAGCGGAACCCGGGCGGCCAGCCCCAGCCGGGTACGCAACGCCCGCACCGCGTCCAGCACGGCCACCAGGCCGTCGACGGCCGACCGGTCGGTCTCCCACTCCGGCGGCACCTCGGGCCAGGCGGTCAGGTGCAGGCTCACCGGTTCGGCGGCGGAGCGGTCACCGGTGACGCCGTCGTCGGTGACCGCGGTCCGGAACAACCGCTGGTACTGGTCCTCGGTGATGAACGGCGCGAACGGCGCGAACAGCCCGAGCACCGTCCGGTACGCCTCCCGCAGCGTGGCCCGGGCGCTCACCCGGTCGGCCTCGGCGTGCTCGGCCGGATTGTTGAACCGCTCCTTCACCAACTCGACGTACCGGTCGCAGAGGATCGACCAGAAGAACCGGGACGCGGCCTGGTACGCGCGCGTGTAGTCGTACCCGTCGAGGGCGGCCGTCACCTCCCGGACGGTGTCGGCCAGGTGGGAGAGCAACCACCGGTCCACCGGGGTCCGGTCGGCCACCGGCGGCGTCGGCTCGGTCCCCTCTCCCGGAGCACAGCCGGAGCCGGGGTGTGGCGCAGGCGAGCACCGGCCTGACTTCTCTGCCCCGGCGTGCAGGCCGATGAACCGGCCGACGTTCCACAGTTTGACCGCGAGCTTCCGTCCGGTCCGCACGTCCTTCTCGTGGTAGCGCAGATCGTTGCCGACCCGGGCCCGGGTGGCCCACAGCCGCAGCGCGTCGGCGCCGTACCGGTCGATGACCTGGTCCGGGACGTACCGGTTGAAGCCGTCGGCGGTGGTGGAGGCCGCCAGGTCGCGCTTGGAGATCTTCCGGCCCTGCTCGTTGAGTCCCCAGCCGGAGATCATCACCGTGGTCCACGGCAACCGGTCGGCCAGCAGGTGCGACTGGACCACCGTGTAGAACAGCCAGGTACGGATGATCTCGAACGCCTGGACCCGCAGGCTCATCGGGGCCACCTGCCCGGCGCCGGTGAAGCCGCGCGCCGCCCAGCCGTCGTTGATCTGCGGGCTGAGCGACGAGGTCATCCAGGTGTCCATCACGTCCGGCTCGGGACGCAGGTCGCGCGACCCGCAGTCCGGGCAGGCGGCCACCGGCGGCGGGTCGGTCAGCGGATCGACCGGCAGTGTCGCCGGCTCGGCCAGGACCGGGCGTTCGCAGCCGCCGCAGAACCACACCGGGAAGGGCACTCCGTACCGGCGCTGCCGGCTGATGTTCCAGTCCCAGCCGAGGCCGTTGATCCAGTCCTCCAGCCGGCGACGCATGAACTCGGGCACCCAGGTCAGCTCGCCGGCCCGGGCCAGCAGCGCGTCCCGGTGCTCGCGGACCGCCACGAACCACTGCGGCCGGATCTGGAACTCCACCGGGGTCCCGCAGCGCTCGTGCACGCCCACCACCTGCCGCAGCGGCCGACTCGAACCCAGCGCGCCGACCTCGGCGAGCCGCCGGAGCACCGCGGCGCGGGCCTGGCTGAGCTGGAGGCCGGCGAACTCGCCGGCGGCCTCGTTGAGCCGGCCGTCGGGCTCGATCACCAGGCGCAGGTCGAGCCCGTCCCGCCGCCACTTCGCGACGTCCTCGCCGTCGCCGAAGGTGCAGACCATCATCAGCCCCGTGCCGAAGTCCGGGTCCACGGACTCGTCGGCCCGGATCGGCACCCGGTGTCCGAAGATCGGCACGGTGGCCGTGCCACCGAGCAGTCCGGCGTACCGCTCGTCGGCCGGGTGGCAGTACAGCGCCACACAGCCGGCCAGCAGCTCGGGCCGGGTGGTCGCGATGGTAAGGAAGGGCCCCTTCTTATCGCTTTCTGTATAGGAAGGGCCCCCTCCTAACAGGTCGAACCGGATGTCGTGGATCCGGCCGGAGCGTTCCAGGTCGTCGATGTCGGCCTGGGCCAGCGAGGTACGACACTCCGGGCACCACAGGATCGGGTCGGTACCCCGACGCACGTGCCCAGCCTCGTACAGCTTCAGGAAGGCGCCCTGAGCGGTCCGCCGGCACCGGTCGTCGATCGTCGAGTAGCGCAGCGACCAGTCGACCGACAGGCCCACCCGGCGCCACAGGTCCGCGTACCGGGCCGCCGTCTCCCGGGTCTCGGCCAGGCACAGCCGCACGAAGTCGGCGCGGGGCAGTTCGGCGGCGCGGACGCCCAGCTTGGTCTCGACGTACCGCTCGGTGGGCAGGCCGTTGTCGTCGAAGCCCATCGGGTAGAAGATCCGGTCGCCCCGCATCCGCCGGTACCGGACGATGAAATCGGGCTGGGAATAGCTCATCGCGTGGCCCACGTGCAGGTGCGACGCCGAGACGTACGGCGGCGGGGTGTCCACGCTGAACACCGGACCGGAGCCGGCCGGGTCGAACCGGTAGACGTCGTGGGCGGCCCACAGCTGACGGGCCGCCTGTTCGACGGCCCGGTGGTCGTACGGGACGGCCTCCGCCGGCGCGGGGTTGGCGGCCGGCGCGGGGTCGGCGATGGAGGCGAGGTTGGCGGCGGAAGCGGGGTTGATGGCCGGGGCAGGGTGGTCGGCGGGGGCAGGGTGGTCGGCGGATGGCCGCAGGTCGGTGCGGTCGGCGGGGGCAGGGTGGTCGGCGGATGGCCGCAGGTCGGTGCGGTCGGTCGCGGGGCGCAGGTCGGTGCGCGGGCGTGCGGACATGGTGGCGAGACGCCTCTCAGGCGGAAGGGAACGACGAGCCACGGCGCCGCGCCCGGAGCCGTCCGGTGGGACGGCTCCGGGTCGCCGGACGCGCGGGGTTTTCGGCCGGTACGGCGGCCGCGCCGGAAGAGCCTGGGTTCAGCCGTACGTCAGACGACGGATACGACTACTCGGCGTACTCGCAAGGGTCGGCGACGAGCAGTGCACATGTCTCCGCGCTCCTTCCGTGGCGAGTTGCCGGTCTCGGACCGCTGGCCGCGAAACGGTCAGGGTCCGGCCATCGTACCCGCCGGTCGGCCGTCGCGGTTGCCCGCCGGGCGTACCCTTCGACCTTCGTCGAGCTTCGGGAGGCACGATGGCACGGGCGAAGGTCTCGCATCCGTTGTTCGCGCGGATGTTCGAGCGGGCCAGTCCGGGGCTGGACGCGGCCGGGATGGCCGAGTTCCGGCACCGGCTGCTCGCCGGGCTGGCCGGCCGGGTGCTCGAGGTGGGGGCCGGCAACGGCCGGAACTTCCCGCACTACCCGCCGGCGGTCACGGCCGTGCTGGCGGTCGAACCCGAGTCTCGGCTACGCGCCGCGGCGCACCGGGCCACGGCCACCGCGGCGGCACCGGTCACCGTGTGCGACGGCCTGGCCGACGCGCTGCCGGCCGCCGACGGCGGGTACGACGCCGTGGTGTTCTCCCTGGTGCTCTGTTCGGTTCCGGACCAGGCCGCCGCGCTGGCCGAGGCCCGCCGGGTGGTGCGTCCCGGTGGCCAGGTGCGGTTCCTCGAACACGTCCGGGCCCCGTCCGGCGGGTTGTGCCGGGCCCAGCGGGCACTGGACGCGACCGTCTGGCCCCTGATCTGCGGCGGCTGCCACACCAGCCGGGACACCGTGGCCGCGATCGAGGCGGCCGGGTTCGAGATCACCGAACTGGACCGGTTCCGGTTTCCCGAGACCCGCGTGCCGGTGCCGGCCGCGCCACACGTGCTCGGCCGGGCCGTACGCACCGGGCCCTGAACCGGAGTCGAGCCCAGAGCCAGAGCTGAGCCCGGAGTCGAGCCCGGAGCCGGAGTCGGAGCCGGAGCCGGAGCCGGAGTGGAGTCGGGCTCGGGCCGGTCAGCGGGTGACGGCGGCGCGGGCCTCGATCATGCCCCGGTTGGCCAGCGCGTCGGCCCGTTCGTTCTCCGGGTGCCCGTTGTGACCCTTGACCCACAGCCAGGTGATCTCGTGCGGGGCGCCGGCGGCCTCCAGCCGCTGCCACAGGTCGGCGTTCTTCACCGGCTGCTTCGCAGCCGTCCGCCACCCGTTGCGCTTCCACGACGCCAGCCAACTGGTGATGCCGTTGCGCACGTACGTGCTGTCGGTGTGCAGGTGGACCACGACCGGCCGGGTCAGGCTCTCCAGCGCCTGGATGGCGGCCATCAGTTCCATCCGGTTGTTCGTGGTACCGACCGGCTCGCCACCACACAGTTCCCGCTCGTGGCCGCCGTAGCGCAGCACCGCGCCCCAGCCACCCGGACCGGGGTTGCCGCTGCACGCCCCGTCGGTCCAGATCTCCACGGTCCGCCCGGCCGTCGTCTCCACCATGCCGGGCAACCTACCGGGCGTACCCCCGGCCCGGGACCACCGGGCGTCAGCGGAGTCTGGTCAACCGTTCGTGCAGCGCGGCGGCGGCGAGCAGCCCGGCCAGCACGGCGAGCTCGGCTTCGGCGGGCAGCATCCGTCCGACCGGCAGCAGCGCCAGCGTGCCGACGCACCAGCCGAGTTCCCCGACCCGCACCCGCTGACCGGCGATCCGCAGGAAGAGCAGGCGCCCGGCCAGGTAGAGCGTCGCCCCGCCGGACAGGGCGACCAGCGAGCACCAACCCAACGGGCCCGCATCGCCGGTACCCGGTCCGGCGGCGTGTTCAAGCACCTGCTCGACCCCGAGCGCCAGGTAGATGATCCCGGCGATCAGCACCAGATGACTCTGGCTGTACGCGTCGCTGGCGATCCGGTCCCGCCGCCTGCCGGTGGCCGCTTCGAGCGCCCGGGCGACGGCCGGGGCGGCGGCGTCGAAGTACAGCCACCACAGGCACGCGGTCACCGTGAGGGCGACGAGGGCGGTCCCGAGGACCCGCAGCGAGGTCACCGCCGATCCGGCGCCGGTGTCGGCGCCGGCCGCGAACAGCGACTCGCCGAGCGCGATGATGAGGACGAGGCCGTGCCGTTCGGTGAAGTGCCGCGCGTTGTGCAGGGGCCAACCACCCCGCAGCCGGTACGCGAGACGCTGTCCACCGACCTCGATGAGGAACGCCACGACCCACAGCACCGCCTGCGCGGTTCCGCCGAGCCAGCCGCCGACCAGCAGCGGCACCCAACCCAGGACGCTCGCCGAGGCGAAGATCCGGATCCGGGCCCGCAGTCCGGGCACGGTGGCCGCCGCCCAGTGGTAGAGCGCCAGGTGGACGCCGCGCAGCAGCACGTAGGACAGGGCGAGCAGCAGCGGTCCGGGCCGGCCCGGATCAGGCGACCACGAGTGCGGCATGACCAGCGCCGCGACAAAGAGCGCGGCCATCGCGACCAGGACACCGGCGCGGACCACCCCGACATCCGCCCGGGTCTGGCTGCCCAACCAGGTGTACGAGGACCAGGCGAGCCAGAGCAGCACCAGCAGCAGCAGTCCGCGGGCCATCCCCCCGGCCGTCGGCGGCTGGCCCAGCACCGTCATGATCCGGGTGAGCGCGAAGACGAACACGAGATCGAAGAAGATCTCGAACGTCGTGGCCCGGTGCTCCCGGGGCGCCGGTGGCGGCGGTGCCAGCCGGCCACTCAGCCAGCCGGAAATGCGCCCGGCTCCCTGCTCGTACCCATGCCGCACCCTCCCGGTCATCGGCGAAGCCGGCGGTACGCCTCGAGACCGTCGGGTACCCAGTCCCACTCGGTAAGCCGGCGGTCCAACTCCGCCTCGGTCAGGAAGGCGTGCCAGGCGATCTCCTCGACCTGCGGTCGCACCGGCAACGCGCAGGTCACCTCGTAGACCGCCGACCACCAGCTGTGCTCCGGGGTCTCGTACCGGAACGTGAACAGGTGACCGGGTGCCGGCAGCCCGGACACGCCCAGCTCCTCCTCGGCCTCCCGCCGCGCCGCCTCGTCGTAGGACTCCCCCGCCCCGACCACACCGCCGACGAACATGTCGTACCGGGACGGGAAGATCAACTTTCCGGCGACCCGGCGGTGCACGAAGATCCGCCCGGCCTGGTCGCGGACCAGCACGAACACGCAGCGGTGTCGCAACCTCCGGGCGTACGCCTCGGCCCGCCGCGCCCGCCCCACCACCCGGTCGTGCTCGTCGACGATGTCCAGCACCTCGTCCGCGGACGGTGGGGACTGCTCGGTCATGGCATCCATCCAACCGCACCGGACCGATCGCGGGTCCCGGCCGGCGGTTCTCGCGTCCCTCACCTACCCTCGGGTCCTGATCAGCGGAACCGGAAGGGATCAATCTCGTGGGAAGGCTCATCATGGCTCGGAAAATCGCCGAGCGCCCCGACGAGGTGCGGTACGAGTTCGGGTTGAACAAGCGGTTCGACAACGTCCTGGTGATCGACCCGAGGACCATGCGGGCGCGGGCGGAGAACGGCGACTTCACCTGGGTCGCCAGCGCCATCGCCGCGAAGATCCTCCGGGCCCGGCGGGCCAAGGGGGTCTTCCCGCCCCTCATGACGTTCGTCGGCTGACGGCGGCCCGGTCCGGCGTCGGGCCCGCCCAACCCGGCGGGACGCCGGCTCAGCCCCCCGGGTTGTCCCGGGGCCGGCGCTCGGCCGCGCCCAACCCCGGTTGCGCTCCGGGGACGTCCTCCGTCGGGTGGGTACGCAGCGGTCGGGTCGACTGGCGGGCGTTCAGGGTGCCGGCCGGCAACGTCAGGTGGGACACCTCGCCGGTGGCCTGCGCCACCAGTACGGCCCGGGCGGCGAGTTCGGCCAGCCGGGCCGGCGCCTGTTCGACGGCGGTGACGGACGGCACGGTGATCTCGCACAGTTCGGAGTCGTCCCAGGCCACGACCGACACGTCCGCCGGGACGGCGATGCCCATCTCGTGCGCCACCCGCAGGGCGGCCGCGGCCATCACGTCGTTGTCGAAGACCACCGCCGTCGGCCGCTCGACCGCCGTCATCAGGCGCCGCATCGCCCGCATCCCGTCGGTCGCGCTGTAGTTGGTGTGGATCACCTGGTAGCGCCCCCGGCCCAGCCCGGCCCGGTCGACGGCGTCCAGGAAGCAGCGGTCCCGGTGCATGGTGTGGACCAGTTCCGCGTTACCCGCCACCCGGGCGACCGACCGGTGGCCGAGCGCCCGCAGATAGTTGATGATCATCTCGGTGATGCCGGGCAGGTCCGGCTGGACGGTGCTGAAGCCGGCCAGCGCGGAGTCCGCCCCGATCACGGCGGCCGGCATCCCGAGTTCCCGCAGGACCTCCAGCCGCGGATCGTCGCGGCGCAGGTCGGTGACGATCACCCCGTCCACGTGCCGGCCGGCCCACCACCGGCGATACACCGCCAGGATGTCCCCGACGGCGTCCACCAGGTGCAGGACGAGAGCGACACCGTTGCGGTTGAGTTCGGCCTCGACCCCGCTGAGCAACTGGGTGAAGTAGGAGTCCACGGTCATCACCCGGGGCGGCCGGACCACCGCGAGACCGACCGCGTTGGCCCGGGAGGCCACCAGGGCCCGGGCCGCGATGTTGGGCGCCCAGCCCAGGTCCCGCGCGGCGGCCCGGACCCGGGCCCGCGTCTCGTCCGACACCCCGGGCCGGTCGTTCAGGGCGTATGACACGGCCGCCTCGGAAACACCCGCGTGGTTCGCCACCTGCCGGATCGTGACCCGGGACGGCTTGCCGGTCGATCCGTCCGAACGCCTGGCTTCCGCGGCCACCTACGCTCCGTCCGTTCCACCGCCGCCCGCGAGGCGTCGGCCCTTCGGATGGTACCGGCCAAACGTAACCAAACGTATCGGAAGGAGTCGATCCGGTGCCGGTACCGTCGGCGGACGGGCCGGCTCGGGAACGTGACGGGGCGGACTTGAACCACCCGGCTCCCCGCTCCGTATCCAATGCCGAAGGGACGGAGCGTCGCGAACCGCCATTCCGGAAGCGACGTCGGCGCACCGTCGTTCCGGCGCGTACTCGAACTCAGACGCCACCGTGACTCCTTCACCCCGTCACAGCGCACCGCCGAGCGACGTTCGGCGATCCGTCGGCGTGCCCGGCGGTCCGTCGGCCTACCCGTCGGCGGTCCGTCGGCCCGCTCCGGCGGTCCACAGAGGAGAGGTGCATGGCCAGTCGTATCCAGAGGAAGACCGTCGCCAAGCTCGGCGGGATCGGTGCCGCCACGGCGCTGATCCTCGGCGCCGGACTGCACTTCGCGTCCGCGGCCGAAACCAGCGGCGGCTCGGCGCAGACGGTGACCTGCCCCACGGTGGCGGACAAGCTGGGCACCGTGCCACCCGGCGCCCAGAACGGCGTCAATCAGGAACTCGCGAACCTCGACAAGGAGATCGCCGAGGCCAACGCCCGGCTGGCCCGACAGGCCGCCCGGCCCCAGGGCGGCCCGAACTTCGTCCAGAACACCATCCTCGGCCCGTTGCGGGACAAGCGGGTGGCCGTCCTCGACCGGATCCGCCTGGACATCACCCGGGTCGGCGGTACCGCACCGGCCGGCCTGGAGAACCTGGCGACCTGCGCGGTCGCCGCCGGCGGGAACGCCGGGGCCGGGAACGCCGGCAACGGCGGGGCCGGGAACGGCGGGGCCGGGAACGGCGGGGCCGGGAACGGCGGGGCCGGGAACGGCGGGGCCGGGAACGGCGACAACGCAGCCAACGGCAACGCGGGGAACAGCAACGCGGGCAGCGGAAACGCCGGAAGTGGCAACGGCGGCGTACCGACGGTCAACTGCCCGACCGTCCGCGGCCAGTTGCCGACGGTGCCCGCCGCGGCGGCGACCGGGGTGAACCGGGAACTCGCGAACCTCGACAGGGAGATCGCCGAGGCCAACGCCCGGCTGGCCCAGCTCGCCGCGCGGCCCGAGGGCGGCCCGAACTTCGTCCAGAACACGGTGCTCGGCCCGCTGAAGGACCGGCGGGTGGCCGTGCTCAACCGGATCGCCACCGACATCGGCCGGGTGGACGGCAACCGGCCGGCCGGACTGGACCGGCTGGCCCCCTGCACCCTCAGCTGACCGACACCGGCGGTCCGTCCGGCGTGGGCCGGTGGCCCACGCCGGAAGGACCCGGTCGCCGGCACGCGACAGACAGGAGGGCCGCCGACACACAAACGACGACGGACAGGCCGGGTCGATCAGGGTTGGGCCGGTGTTCTCCGGCCGGTCACGTGGACACCACCGCGGTGTCAGTGCGGTCGAGTTCGGTCCTGGTCAGGAAGATCGCACCCGTCGACCGTCTGGAGATACGCTGTGACCTCGTCAATGTCCCGTCGAGACGTGCTGCGCGCGGGCTCGGTGGGCGGCCTCGGCATCGTCGTCGCCGGCAGCCTGGAGGCCATCGCCGGGCCGTCCGCCGCGCGCGCCGCCTGCCGCCCCGCGGTCGGCTACGGCGACCTGGTGCCCGACCCGGCCGGCCTGCTGGCGCTGCCGGCCGGTTTCTCGTACACGATCGTGGCCCAGGCCGGTTCCACCGTGCTGGAGTCCGGTCAGGCGACCCCGAGTGACGCCGACGGCACCGGCTGCTTCCCCACCCGTACCGGGTCGGTGCTGGTGAACAACCACGAGATCGGTGGCGACGAGCCGTACCCGGTGCCGGCGCTGCCCGAACTGACCTACGACCCGGGCGCCCGGGGTGGCACCACCAGCATCGAGGTGGACCGGCACGGCCGGCGGATCCGGGAGTACGTCAGCGTGGCCGGCACGCACAACAACTGCGCCGGCGGCATCACCCCGTGGGGGACCTGGCTGACCTGCGAGGAGACCGAGCAGCGCAAGGGCGGGGCGTTCCAGTACGACCACGGCTACGTTTTCGAGGTCGACCCGTACGACCAGACCGAGAACCGGCACCCGGTGCCGCTGAAGTTCCTCGGCCGCTACTCGCACGAGGCGGTGGCGGTCGACCCGTACACCCATTCGATCTACCTGACCGAGGACGCCAGCGGGCCGCACGGCCTGTACTTCCGGTGGACGCCGCCGGCGCGCTTCCGGGCCGGCCGGGGCGCGCTGCGGGCGCTGGCCCAGCGTCCCGACGGGGACACGGCCGGCCGGCTCACGGCGATGCGCTGCGTCCAGGGTGACCGCCACATCGCCGACCTGTCCGAGGCGACCCGGCCGGGCACCCGGTACCGGGTGGAATGGGTGGATGTGCCGGACCGGGACGCGGCCACGGTGTCGGTGCGCAAGCAGTTCACCGACGACCAGGTCACCCGCAGCCGGAAGCTGGAGGGCGCCTGGTGGGGCGACGGCGGTGCCTACTTCGTGGCCAGCTACGCCCGGGTCGACGACGGCAGCGTCAACGAACACGACGGCCAGGTGTGGTTCTACGACCCGCGCACCGAGACGATCACGCTGAAGACGATCTTCGGGGTGAACCCGGACCCGGAGCGGGACACCGACTACGACGGGCCGGACAACATCACCGTCTCGCCGTACGGCGGGGTGATCCTGGCCGAGGACGGCGAGGGACTGAGCCACCTGGTCGGCGTCACCGAGCAGGGTAAGGCGTACCCGTTGGCCCGCAACGAGCTGAACGACAGCGAGTTCACCGGCCCGACGTTCAGCGCGGACGGAAAGGTGCTGTTCGCCAACATCCAGACCCCGGGCTACGTGTTCGCGATCACCGGGCCGTGGGGACGGCCGAGCAACGCGGACGGCCACGGCCACTGAGCCGAGGGCCGACCACGGGTACGCGCGCCGAGCCAACCGCCAGTCACGGCCCGGCGGGGCGGCGGGGTCCCGTCCGGGATCCCGCCCGTCCGGTCACTCAGCGGCTCAGGTAGGCGGCCCGCTCAGGCGGCGGCCGGGACGGCGGCGGAGCCCACCACCCGGGAGGCGCCCCCGGCCGGCCCGGCGAGCGGCGGCACTCCCCGCGCCACCCGCATCGCGTGGTCCGCCCACGCCCCGGCGGAGCAGGTGCCCTGGGCGGAGGAACATTGCAGGTTCGGACAGCGCCCGTCCGGGCCGGGCCGGTGCGCGGCGGCGACGCTCGCGGCCAGCCGCCACAGCAGCGGGTCGGTGACGCCGTCGGGAGTCTCGGCGGGTCCGCTGCCGTCGGGCAGGTCGGCGGGCTCGCTGGACCGGGGGCGGGAAGGTTCGGACACGGACGGGCCTCTCGTCGGGAGATACGGCGATTCACCTCTGCCCGCCGACCGGCCACGTCAAACGTGACCGTTGTCCCCTGACACGGATCCTGGTCACCGCCATCCCCGCGCCGGTACCGCCGGGCTTCCCGGGAACGTCGTACCGGCGACGTACGGTGCGGTCGTCCGAGCGGGAAAGAGGGGGATCGGCAGATGGTGGTGGCCCAGGATGTGGAGCGGTTGGCCCGGACGCTGCCGCGCAGCGAGCAGCACCTGATCCGGGACCGGGTGAAGTTCCGGGTCGGTCGGCTGGTCTACCTGAGCATCGCGCCGGACGAGCGGTCGATGGGCTTCGCCTTCCCCCGGGATGAACGCGCCGCGCTGGTCGGGGCCGAACCGGACCGGTTCTTCCTGCCGCGCGCCTCGGACCTGCGATTCAACTGGGTACAGGTGTGGCTGGACGCGATCGACGAGGACGAGCTGCGGGAGTTGGTGGTCGACGCCTGGCGGATGGTGGTGCCCAAGCGCGTCGCGGCGGCGTACCGCGGCTGATCGGGCCGCTCAGCCTCCGGCGTCCGCCAGCCGGCGGGCGATCCCGTCGAGCAGGAATTCCAGTCCCAGCTCGAACTGAGCCTCGGCATCGGCGCCCGCCGGGTGGCCGAGCCAGTCGGCCAGCAGCGGCACCCGGCCGTCGGCGACGGCCAGCTCCCGCACCGTCGCGATGGCGGCCAACAGTCGCTCGCCGGTGTCCAGCCCGTGCAGCTCGGCGAACCGCGCCTCCTGCGCCTCCTGGAGTCCGCTGCCGATGATGTGCCGGTCGATGAGCGAGGCGTAGGTCATCGCGTCCGGCAGGGACGCGCCCCGGCGCACCAGGACGGCGAGCAGGAACTCGGTGCGGCGCATCGTGCCCGGACCGGCGGGTGGCCGGGTGTGTACCAGCGCGGCGTACCAGGGATGGGCGGTGACCATCCGGCGGGTCGCCAGGGCGACGGCCCGCAGGTCGGCCCGCCAGTCCGGGCCCGGCTGGGCGGGCAGCGGCACCGTGCCGATCACGGCGTCGAGCATGAGGTCGAACAGCCCGCTCTTGCTGTGTACGTACCGGTAGAGCGCCATCGGCGAGTAGGGGCCGAGGCGCTGCGCCACCGCCTTCATGGTCACCGCGTCGGCGCCCGCCTCGTCGGCGAGCGCGAGCGCGGCGGCGACGATGTCGTCCCGGCCGAGCAGTCGCTGCCGCGGTGGCGGCGCGGGCCGGGCCCAGATCGGCAGGCTGTCGTTGTTCCCTGGCACCCGAGGGAGTTTACTCCGTACACTCTGTGTTTACGTAGTAAACTTTCGATTTGAGGGAGCGCCATGTCCCAACCGACCGGCAGCGACGAGTTCCCGGACGTCTTCCCGGACATCCGGGTCGGGATCGTTCGCGGCATCAGCTACGGCCTCTTCGCGAAGCCCGACGAGTTCGTGCCGCAGGCACGGGCCCTCGGGGCCCGCCTGGTCCGGGCGTACGTCTACTGGGCCCAGGTCGAGCCCGAGCCCGGCCGCTACGACTGGACCGCCGTCGACGCGCTGCTGGCCCAGCTCGACGGGGACGAGGAGGTGTGGATCACCGTCTGCTCCAGCTCACCGTGGGGCACCCGGCAACGGACGAACTTCCTGCCCCCGTCGCCGGCCATCGATCCCGGCGCGTACGCCGGCTTCGTCGGCCGGCTGGTCCGGCACTGCGCGGGCCGGGTGCGCTACTGGCAGTGCGACAACGAGCCGAGCAACACCGACCTGCTGTGGGCCGGCACGGCGGCCGAGTACCTCGGCCAGCTCGCCGCGCTGCACGGCGCGGTCCAGGCGGCCGATCCGGCGGCCCTGGTGGTCCTCGGCGGCTGCGGGTACGACGCGCTCACCGCCGGCGACGACGACCCGCCGCGACGGTTCTTCGCCGAGGTGCTGGCCGCCGGGCGGGATCACTTCGACGTGTTCGACGTGCATCTCTACGGCGCCCCGGGCCGGGTGCCGGAATTCGTGGCGGCCGCCCGGAACCTGATGCGGACGCACGGATATCTCAAACCGGTGGTCGCCGGGGAACACGGCGGCCCGCTGCTGTTCGAGTTCCCCGAACTGGAGGGGGTGCTCCAGCAGGCCATGGCGGCGGCCCTGAGCGACACCGACGCGGACCGCAGCACCGCCGGGCTGGCCGCGCAGGCGGGTCAGGACACCCCCGAGCGCCGGGCCATGGTCGCGCTGTACCGGACGCCCGACCTCCCGCCCCGGCTCCGGATGCTGATGGCCGACTGCCCGCCGGAGTTGGCGGCGAAGCGGCACCGGATCAACTGCCGGCAGCTGGTGGTGCGTACCGTGCTCGCCCTGGCCTGCGGGGTCCGCCGCACCGCCTACTGGAACCTCGCCCCCGAGGTGCCCGGCTACCACGACCCGTACCAGATGATGCACCTGATGTTCGGCAAGCTGCCGCTGCTGGACTACCGGGACGGCGCCCTGACCCACCGCCACCCGGCGGCCGACGCGTTCGCCCGGCTGGCCGCACTGCTGCGGGACTGCACCGGCGTGCGGCCGGTCGCCCTCCCGACCGGGCCGGCCGGCGCGGTGGCCTACCGGATCGAGCGGGCCGGTCAGGATCCGCTGCTGGTGGCCTGGATCGAACGGGACTGGTTCGACGGCGAGGACGAACCGGCGGTACCGGTCAGCGTGCCCTGGTCGGCACCGGGAGCGCGAGGTGTCGACGCACTCGGCAACCGGTCGGAGATCGCGGTCCACGACGGCGCCGCCCACCTCGCGGTGTCGGTGACCCCGCTGTTCGTCACGCCCGCCGGCTCGAACTGAGCCTACCCTTGGGTTTTCCGGGCACCACCGTCGGCAGAATCTGTTCCGCGGCCGTTCCGTACGTCACCAACGAACTGCTGACGGCCCGACCGGGCCGATCCACGAAAACGCCGATCCGGCTATCACCCCTGGGAGAGGCAGCAGATGGAGTACCTCCGGCCTCATGTGGACCTGGCAGTTCGCCACCGCCCAGTTCACCGCGCGGGCGGGCGGCCACCCACCATTCGTATCCATGCAGACCCGGTACAACCTCGTGTACCGCGAGGACGAGCGGGAGATGCTTGAGCACCTCGACGACGCGGTGGCCGCGGTGGAGCTGCGGCTGAGCGACGAGGAGACGGCGCGGCTCACGGCCCCGTACCGGCCGCGCGAGCCGTACGGGTACGACTGAGCCGTCCGGGTGCGACCGACCCGTCCGGTATGGCTGATCCGTGCCATCCGACGGGGCCGGCACGGCCGGTGGATTCCGGCGGCCGGTCCGTCGGCCGGTCGTCGGCGGATTCCGGCAGGCGTGGAGCAGCGGCCGGGCGGGTACCAGGGGCAGACATGAGTGCGAGCACGGTTGACGATGTCGGAACCAGCGCGACCCCCACCCAGAAGCTGGGCACCGTCGCGGTGGTGGCGCACCGGCGGAAGACCTTCGGCGGCGGGCTCGACGAACTCCGCAGCACACTGGTCACCGCCGGGGTCGACGACCTCCTCTGGTACGAGGTGCCGAAGAGCCGCAAGGCGCCGAAGAAGGTACGCGAGGCGCTGGACCGGGGCGCCGAGCTGGTCTTCGTGTGGGGTGGCGACGGGATGGTGCAGCGCTGCGCCGACACCCTGGCCGGGTCGGACACCGCCATGGCGATCCTGCCCGCCGGCACGGCGAACCTGTTCGCCGGCAACCTCGGGATTCCGGTGGATCTACCGGAGGCGGTCCGGATCGGTCTGCGCGGCCGGCGACGCCGGCTGGATCTCGGCAAAATCAACGGTGAGCACTTCGCGGTGATGGCCGGCGCCGGATTCGACGGGGACCTGATCCGGGAGGCCGACCGCAAGCTGAAGGGCCGGCTGGGCCGGGTCGCGTACGTCTGGACCGGGCTGCGGCACGCGCGCGGCGAGTTGACCCGCACCCGGATCCGGGTCGACGGCGCCGACTGGTTCGACGGGGACGCCAGCTGCGTGCTGTTCGGCAACGTCGGCACGATCACCGGTGGCATCCCCGCGTTCGACGAGGCCCGCCCGGACGACGGTGCGCTGGAGATCGGGGTGTCGACGGCCAGCGGGGCGGTGGACTGGGCGCGGACGCTGGGCCGGATGGCCGCCGGCCACTCCGAGGAGTCGCCGTTCGTCCGGATCACCCGGGGTCGCAAGGTGCGGGTGCGGTTCGCCGAGCCGAAGACGTACGAGCTGGACGGCGGGGCCCGCTCCACGACGCGCAAGCTGCGGGTGAAGGTCGTCCCGGCCGCCGTGACGGTCTGCCTGCCCGACTCCCGATGAGCCGAGGCCCGCACCGTCCGATCCACGGCGCCGCCCGAACCGTCCGATCCACGGTGCCGACCGTGATCGCGGATCCACGGTGCCGGCCGTGGTCGCGGATCCACGGTGCCGGCCGTGGTCGCGGATCCACGGTGCCGGCCGTGGTCGCGGATCCACGGTGCCGGCCGTGGTCGCGGATCGGACGGACGGTGGGCGGGCGGGTCGGACGACCGGACAGGACCGGGTGGGGCGGATCACCGCAGGTGGGGTGGCGGCGGTAGCGTTGCGCCTCATCATGCCCGCCGGTACGCGAAACCGGTGCGGCGCCGGGATCGTACGGAGGATGCCGCATGTCCACCAGCGAGGAACCGCTCCCCGGTCGCGACGACGTCCGCGCCCGGCCGAACTTCGAGCTCACGCTGCGCGGCTACGACAAACGGCAGGTGGACCGGTACATCGGGCAGACGGAGAACCGACTGTCCACCGTCACCACCGAGCGGGAGCGGGCGCTCGGGCAGGTGCGGACGCTCACCACGCGGGTGCGGGAGCTGACCGGGCAGGTCGACGCGCTCCAGGTGGAGCTGGCCGAGGTGCGGCAACGCCCGGCCCGGGCGGATCGGGCCTCGTTCCGGGACCTCGGTCCCTTCGTGGACGACATCATCGCGCTCTCCGAGAAGCAGGCGGGTCTGATCACCGAGACCGCGGCACACCGGGCGGCCGATCTGCAGGCCGAGGCGGAGGCGGCGCTGGCCGCGGCCCGGGAGCGCGCGGCGGAGACCCTGCGCGAGCTGGAGGACGAGCTTGCGGCGCGGCGCGCCGAGCAGGAGAAGGAGCACGCGGAGAACCGGGAGCGGGCCGAGGCCGAGTTGACCCGGGTACGGGAGCGGATGGAGAAGCTGCGGGCCGACGGTGAGGCCGCGCACGAGGCCGCGCAGGAGGAGGCCAAGCGGATCAGCGCGGCCAGCGCCGAGCAGATCGAGCAGGCCCGCGCCGCCGCGGAGGGAATGATCAAGGCGGCCCGTGGCCAGATCCAGCAGGAGACGCAGGCGGCTCGCGACAAGAGTCAGCAGGACCTGGCCCAGTGGCAGGCCACCGTCGAGCGGGAGATCAACGAACGGCGGACCGCCGCCGAGCAGTACCTGGCCGACCACCGGGCGGCGGCCGAACGGGAACTCGCCAGCCAGCGGATCGCGGCCGAGCAGAAGACCGGCTCGCTGATCGCGGAGGCGCAACGGTACTCGGCCGAGGTACGCCAGCGCGCCGAGGAGCAGGTGGCCACCCATCAGGAGGAGCTGGCCATCCTGGAGCGGGACGTCGCGGACCGGCAGCAGGCGCTGTCGACGCTACAGGCCGAGCTGGACACCGCCCGGACCGAGTTGGACCGGTGCCGCCAGGAGAGCGCCGCGACGGAACGGGCCCTCGGCCAGGCCGAGCAGCGCCTCGACGACGTGCGGCAGCAGCTCGCCGTCGAGGTGGAACGGTTGGACGAGGCCCGACGGGCGGCGGACTTCGCCGAGCAGCACGCGAAGGACGTGCGGGCCCGGGTGCAGCGGGAGGCGAAGCGGGTGGCCGACCTGGCCGCCGCGGCGGTGATGGCGGCCGCCGCCGGTGGGTCGGAGACGGCCGAGTATCCGATGCTGACCGCCCGGTCGGACCGGACCGGGCCGCGGCACGCCGGGCAGGACCGGACCCTCGGTGCCGGCGCGCCGGACCGCACCATCGATGGCACCGGACCCGGCCGCACCGTCGATGCCGGACCCGGCCGGACCATCGGGGACGGCGTGCCGGAACGCACCATCGATGGCACCGGACCCGACCGGACCACCGACAACGGCCGGTCCGACCGGACCATCGGTGACAGCATGCCGGACCGGCCAGTCGGCGCCGGTGGATCGGTGGGGCCGACCGCCTTCGACCGGACCGCCGCTCAGCCGATGGCGTCGGCCACCGACCCGGATCCGTTCGTTACCGGCTCCTTCACCACCAACGGCGGCACGGCGGAGCGCAGCGGCAGTCACCGGGCGGCAGCGGAACGGCTGGCCGGATGGTCCGGGTCCTTCGGCGGGTACCGGTCCGGCATCGAGGCACCGGCCGCGTATCCGGGGCCGGGGGCCGACCAGCCGGTGACCGATGCCGACCGGCCGGAGTTCGAGCCCGGCGACCAGGATCCGACCGGCGCCCTGCCGGCCGTCCTGGCGGAGGATCCGGAACGCCCGGTGGACATCCCGGAGCGCCCCGTCGACGACGGCCGGGAGGCGAGTGAGCCGACGGTCGGACAGGCGGTGCCGACGGCCTGAGCGGGGGTGGTGCCGGCTCGGCCGCGCCACGAGCCCTTCGGGGCGCGCGTCGCCCCGGGCTCCTGGACCGGCTTGCGAGGCATATCGTCGGGTCATGGCCCGTCAGTCCGCCGCCCGGCTGTTCGATCAGATCAGTGCCCCGATCCCGCCGGGACCGCCGGCGATCACCCTCGGCCGGGCCGTCGTCCTCGGCGGCAGCGTCGCCGGGTTGCTCGCCGCCCGGGTCCTCGCCGGGCACGCCGAGCAGGTCCTGGTCATCGACCGGGACGACCTCGATCCGGCCGTCGGCGCCCGCGCGGGTGTGCCGCAGGGCAGTCAGGTGCATGTCCTGCTCCCGGTCGGGCTGATCCAGTTGGATCGGTGGTTCCCGGGATTCACCCGGGACGCGCTGTCGGCCGGGGCGTGTCTGGTGACCGCCGACACCCGCCGGACGTACGTCGACGGCCGACTCAAGGTACGCGGCTCCGAGGTGGACATGATCTCGGCGACCCGGCCGTTCCTGGAGGGTCTGATCCTGCGACGCACGCGGGAGTGGCCCAACGTGAAGGTGCTCCGGGGCCGGGTGCTCGGCCTGGACAGTGACGACCGCGCGGTCACCGGCGTCCGGTACGAGACCGCCGCCGGCGTCCACACCGAACCGGCTGATCTGGTGGTGGACGCGCTCGGCCGGTCCAGCCGGGTGGGTGACTGGTTGGAGCGCGCCGGTTGGGAACGCCCACCGCTGCGCCGCATGGTCATCAATCTCAACTACGCGACGGCGATGTTCCGACGGTCCGTCGCGGACCCGGTACCCAACGCGGTGCTGGCCGGTTGCTCGCCGCGGGCCGCCGGGGACGCGGCCGGTGCCGCCCTGTCCGCGGTCGAGGAGGACCGGTGGATGGTGCTGCTGGCCGGCTACGGCGACTACCGCCCCGGACGGACCGTGGCGGATCTGCGCGAGCGCTGCCGGTCGGACTTCCCGGCCGAGTTCGCGGCGGCTGTCGAGGGCGAGCCGCTCGGCGAGGTCCGCACCTACCACCAGGCCGACAGCCGACGCCGCGACTACCACCTGCTCGACCGCCTGCCGGCCGGCCTGGTCGCCGTGGGTGACGCGGTGTCCTCGTTCAACCCGATCTACGGCCAGGGCATGGCGTCCGCCACCCTGCATGCCTCCTGCCTGTCGGCGTACCTGCGGTCGGCGCCCGACCCGCGCCGACCGGCCCGGGACTTCTTCGCGCTGCAACGGGTGGTCGTCGACGCGGCCTGGGGCACCTCCACCTCCGCCGATCTGGACCGTCCGTCGGTCGAGGCGCCACGTCCGCGCGGCCACCGGCTCACCAGCTGGGTCGGCCGGCAGATCAGCGCCGCGTCGATCACCGACCGGACCGTCGCGCTCCGGTTCGACGAGGTCGTCCAGATGCTCCGACACCCCCGCGCGCTCACCACCCCGGGCATCCTGTACCGCTCGCTGCTGGCCGCCTGGCGCGACCGCGCCCACCGGCCGTAGGCGCCCCGAGGCGCGGCACGGATACGTCAGGAGCGCGCCGGGACGCCCGTACCCAGCCGGGCCAGGAACTGCCGGTTGGTGCCGGTCGAGGTGAGCTGCCGCAACAGCTGATCGATCCCCTGCTGCCGGTCCAGTGTGGACAGTGCCGCGCGCAGCGCGCGGACCCGACCCAGTTCGGCCGGCGTCATCAGCGCCTCCTCCCGGCGAGTGCCCGACCCGCGCAGGTCGACCGCCGGAAAGGTCCGCCGCTCGGCCAGCGCCCGGTCCAGCCGCAACTCGGCGTTGCCCGTGCTCTTGAACTCCTCGAAGATCAGCGTGTCGGCGGCCGACCCGGTGTCCACCAGCACGCTGGCGATCACCGTCAGCGAACCGCCGTGCTCGATGTTGCGGGCCGCCGCGAGCAGCTGCTTGGGTGGGTTCAGCGCGCTGACGTCGACACCACCGGACAGGGTCCGACCGCCGGTGCGCGCCGTGAGGTTGTAGGCGCGGCCCAGTCGGGTGAGCGAGTCCAGCAGCACGACCACGTCCCGGCCGGCCTCGACCAGCCGCTTGGCCCGCTCGATCGCCAGCTCCGCCACCGTCGTGTGGTCCTGTGGCGGCCGATCGAAGGTGGCCGCGATCACCTCACCGGTCACCGACCGCTGCATGTCGGTGACCTCCTCGGGCCGCTCGTCCACGAGCAGCACCATCAGGTGGACCTCCGGATGGTTCCGGGTGATCGCGGCGGCGAGCGCCTGCAGGACCATGGTCTTGCCCGCCTTCGGCGGCGACACGACGAGCGCCCGCTGCCCCTTGCCGATGGGGGTGACCAGGTCGATGACCCGGGTGGTGAGCAGGTGCGGATCCGTCTCCAGCCGCAGCCGCTCACGCGGGTAGATCGGGGTGAGCTGGTGGAAGTCGGGCCGGCGGGCGGCCGCGGCCGGATCCCCGCCGTTCACCGTGTCCAACCGGGCCAGGGTGAGACGGCTCCGCCGCGGGCCGACCGTCTCGCGGGCGACGCCGCTGACGAGGTCGCCCCGGCGCAGGCCGTGCCGGTTCAGCAGCGCCGTCGGCACGCTGACGTCGCCGGCCGTCGGCAGGAAGTCCGGCGGCCGGATGGTGGCCCGGTTGTCCTGGATGTCGAGCACACCCTCGACGGGTGTCTGCGCCGGGTCGGTTCGGGTCATGGACTGCCTCTCGACGGGTCGTCCGACCCGTGCCGGGGCACGGGGCGGGACGACGGCGAAGCCACGGCCGGCGTCGGCGACGCGGCGATGGCGATGATGTCCGGGACCGGCGCCGAGCGTACTCGGAAGGGCCGGGTGGAGGGGGAATCTGGACTCCGGGTGGCGCGGCGCGCCGGCATCCGGGTCAGGTGCAGGGTAACCCGTCGGAAGGCGTCGGGCAAGCACCTCGGGCCGGCGGGTTCGTGACGAGCACCGCTCCCGGGCTACGCTGACGTGATGGACCTCCTGGTCGGGCTCCTGTTCGTGGTCGGTCTCGGCGCCGTCCTGGCCGCCTTCGTCTGGCTGGCCCGGCGGGTGCGCCGAGCTGGGCTCGGCGGCGGGCTGATGGGTCCGTTCGACGAGATGTGGAATCCCGGTGCGCACCGGTTCCAGCGGGAGATCGAGGTACACGAGCAGCGTCTGGTGCCACTGCCGTCGGCCGACGACCGGCCGGGCGGCGGCCCGCCGGGGGGTACGACCGACCGGGGTGGCACTCGACGGACCCGGTGAGTTCAGGCCGGCGGGCACCGCACGCGGATCAGCTCGATCGTGGTCGGCGGATCCGGTCAGAGCGCGTCAGGGTGGACCAGCGCCGGATGCCGTACGCCCGGACCGGCGTGCCAGGCCGGCGTGTCCGGATCCCGGGTGGTGTCGATCCGCAGCTTCGACCACTCGTCGAGGGCCGGTAGCGCGTCGGGATCGAACCAGCCGACCTCGGTGGACTCGTCACCGTCGGCCCGCGGCTCGCCGCCGACCGCCCGGCACCGGAACCACACGTTCAGGTACTCGCACCGGTCCCCGTTGGGGTAGACCACCGGATGCGTGGCCACCCCGCCGACCCGCTCGATCTCGATCCGTACCCCGGTTTCCTCGAAGACCTCGCGCACGACGGCGTCCGCCGGCTGCTCCCCCGGGTCCACCACGCCGGCCGGCAGCGACCAGCGGCCGTTGTCGCCGCGCCGGGCGAGCAGGATCTGCCCGGCGTCGTTGCGGACCACGCCGGTGACGCCCGGCAGGAGCAGCAGGTCCGTGCCGACGTACCGGCGCAGGCGAGCTATGTACGACGAGACGGCCACCACCCGACCCTACCCAGGGCGGCGGTCGGGCCCGGCAAGCCATTGTCGAGATCTTGGAATTCCGCTACCCCCCGCGGGGTGACGGAATTCCAAGATCTGCCCGTCGATCTGCGGTCGTCGTTGATCTGACCAGGCGAAATGCTTGTTTGGGCCGGGGCGGCGGGATGACGCTGTCGGGGTGACGCCCGCCCGGGCGCACCCCGAGGGGGGCCGGTCATGCCTGGTCACTTCACCCATATCTACACGGCGCGCCGGGTGGCCGATCTGCTCGCCAGCGGCGCCTTCACCGACTGGCCCGACCTGGGCGACGGCGGGGACGCGGTGGCCGGGTACGACCCGGTCTTCTGCGGCGAGGTGATGCGCAAGTGGGAGAAATTCACCGCCGTCGGCGCGATCGGCCCGGACCTGTTCTTCTTCTCCCAGGACTGGAGCAACGACCTGCTGGGGCCCCGGTCCGACGACATCATGCTGGCCCTGGCCGTCTTCTACTTCTTCGACCTGGCGAAGGAGAACGACTGGGAGCCGCTGCTGGTGATCCTGGAGGACGTCGACACCACGCTGACGGCGATCATCCGGTTCCTCATCAAGCTCCAGCGGGTCTGGGACGACTTCGTCGAGGTGTGGGACGCGACCGTCGGTCCGCTGGTCGACGCCACATCGGAACTGCTGGACGACCTGACCGGCGGGGTGCTCAACGAACTGCGCACCGGACTGCAACAGCTGCTCGACGCCATCGAGACCATCGGCGTGCAGGAGCTGACCACCTTCGCCGACCTGTGGGGCGCGATGAACACCGTGGTGGCGAAGGGCTTCCCCGAGGAGTCGTTCCTGTGGAGCGACATGACCCACTATCGGCGCACGTCGGCGCTGTGCCAGGCGCTGGTCCGGCAGGCCGAGGCGCAGCGCGACGACAGCGACGCCGGCCAGGAACGCTTCGAGCAGTTCCTCGCGTACGCGCTGGGTTACATCACGCACGTCGGTACGGACACCATCGCCCACTCGTTCGTGAACGAGCAGTGCGGCGGCCCGTACCGGGACCACCCGACCCGGCACCACCTGATCGAGAACCACATCGACGCCTGGAACTACGCGCAGAGCGGTCCGGGTGGGACGATCCCCACCGACCCGTGGGGCCGGACCGACGACTATCCGGAGGTCTCGTCGTCGGCGCTGTGGTTCGCCGTGCAGCTGACCCCCGACGACCCACAGGGTGAGCAGCGCCCGGCGCCGCTGTCCGACGACCCGCAGATCCGCAAGGAACAGCTCGACGTCGACGGTGAGCTACCGATGTGGATGGCCGAGGCGATCGTCGCGGCACTCATCGACACGTTCCAGGACCACCCGCATCCCCGGATCTACCAGGGCACGGCGTACCAGCAGCAGATCGATCGGGGGAAGCTGGCCTCCGTCGTGCGGTCGGTGACCGGGCACGGCCTGGACCGGCCGTTCCAGGAGTTGCTGGACGCGATCGCACCGCCACCGCCGTTCGGCGTGCCGAAGGGTTTCCCGCTGCCCTGGGAAGTGGCGACCGCGTACCGGCTGATGATCACGCTCTACAAGCTGAACTTCAACGGTGGCTGGGAACTGCCCAAGCCGCGCGTGCCGGACGTGGTGATCCTGCCCCCGCAGTCGGACTTCACCAACCTGTTCCAGCCGCCGGACTTCTCCGGGGTGGACGGCGACAATCCCGTCGAGGACGCCTGCGACGTCTTCGTCGCGCTGGTGCAGTGGCTGGTCAAGGAGATCGCCGCGACCATCAAGCTGATCGGTGACCTGATCAAGGCCGGTCTGAGCCCGATCACCTACGGGGTACGGGTGGCGCTGCACGAGATCGCCATGAAGATCTGGGACGTCGCGACCAGGACCCACGAGGTCATGGCGCACACCGGGATCCTGATGCCGCACGCCGAGCAGCGGTACGCCGACAACGGCGAGCTGAAATGGCCGAACGAGATCGACCTGCCGCTGATCACCCTCGGTGGCACCGTCGACAGCGCCTTCCGGCAGGCCCTGGCCGACGCCATCGACCCGTTCGGCAACCTCGACACCGACCAGTCGGTGGTGATCGGCCACTCGGTGCGGGACCCGAACTACCCGTACTACCCCGTGCTGCGGTACCACGCGGACGGCCGTACCCCGCAGGACTGGGAGTTCCGCCGGCCGTGGGCGTACCCGCGGTTCAGCGAGTTCGAGCAGGACGGGCAGGACGCCCTCGGCCCGACACCGACCGAGACGTACGACCCGCACGCGTGCGACCCCGACGGGCCGGCGGGGGCGTACAAGCCGATGCGGCCGGGTCCCTATCCCGAGGGGACCACGCCGGATCAGGTGTTCTTCCGCACCGACGCACCGGTCGACCCGCAGGCACGGTTGGGCTACGAGTCGGCGCAGAGCCCGTGGCAGACCGACCGGATCAACGAGGAGTTGATCGGCCGGGACGAGCGGCGGGTGAGTCCGTTGGGCGACCCGGTGCCGTTCTCCGCCTACCTGATCGGGCGGCTGGTCAACCCCACGGACTACGCGACCCAGTTCAACCTGGACGCCGACCGTGGTTACGCCTACCTGACCTGGGACTGGATCCGGGGCGACCAGATCGGCCGGACGGATCTGGACCAGCCGTACGCGCTGCCGGTGGCGGCTCCGTGGCGGGACACCGCGCGCTGGCGGCAGGGCGCCGAACCCATGCGGTTGACGTACGTCGACCCGCCACCGCCGCCGGTGATCATCGAGATCGGCGCCGGGGACGGGACGCCGGCCGACCGACCGGCGGACAGGACCGCCGAGGAACCGCCCGGAGGTGTGGCATGACCGACAACTGGAGCGCCGCGGCGGCCCGATGGGGTACCCGCTCCCCCGTGGTGGCGGCCGGCTCGGCGGGTCGGGACTGCCCCGACCCGGCCGGCGCCGACGGCGGTGGCGGCACGGCGGGCGGCGCTGGGTCACCGGGCGGCGGGTCACCGGACGGCGGAGCGCAGGGCGGCGGGTCCCCCGGCGGGGGCGGGTCGCAGGGCGGCGGCGGCTCCTGCCGCTGCCGACCGCACGACGGGGCGCCCCGGCACGGCTGTCCGGACTGCGGCCCGGACGCCACCCAGATCCCGTGCCGGTGTGTCGACGGGGACGGTTGCGACCGCCGGCACCACCAGGATCGCCGATGCGGTTGCGACTGCCGGCACCACCACGACCGCCAGTGCCACCACGACCGCCAGTGCCACCACGACCGCCGGTGCGGCTGCCCCGAACAGCCCGGCGGTTCCGGCGGTACGCCGGCCCCCGGCAGCACCCTGGGGTGGAAGAACCCGAACCGCCCGGCCCGGCACTACGGCACCACCACCGGCCGGGTTCCCGGGGGGCAACTCGATCCGTGCGACTTCAGCACCCCGCCCTGGAACAGCTGGCCGGGACCGCGCGGAGACCTGTTCCTGCCGTACCTGTTTCTCCGGGCCAACGCCGGCGACCTGGGCGCCCGGCCGGTGGTCGGGCCGTTCTGGGAAAGTCCCGACATCCTGCTGCTGGCCGACACCGATCCGGCGGTCGCCCCGCCCGTCCCGCCGCAACTCGGCCAGACCGCGTCCGCCGGGCGACCGAACACGCTGTACGCGCACGTCTGGAACTTCGGTCTGGCGGCGGCGCCCAACGTGGTCGTCGAGTTCTACTGGTGCGACCCGTCGCTTGGCATCGGTCCGACCGGTGCGCATCTGATCGGCCACACCGTGGTCTCGCTCGGGGCGCGCGGCAGCGGCCGTTCGCACGCCGTGGTGAAGTGCCCGACCGCCTGGGTGCCCACCTTCGTCAATGGCGGGCACGAGTGCCTGCTGGTCCGCGCGTGGGACGAGACGAGCGACGGACTCGGCACGCCGCAGTGGGACGCCGCGCTGAACCGGCACATCGGACAGCGCAACATCCACGTTGTCGCCGCGGGCGCCGCCGGGACCCGGGCCGGTGCTCTGCTGCTGCCCGCCCCGGCCGCACCGCTGACGCTGAAGGTGGGTCCGCTGTACGGCGAGTCCGCCCAGTTGCGGGTGGACCGGGCCGCGCCGCACGAGATGCCCTGGCTGCAACTGCGTACCGGCGGCCGGGGCCGCTTTCCGGCCCAGGCCATGGCGACCGGCGACGTGTCGTTGTCGCCCCCCACGGCGATCGGCGGCGGTCCGTCCGCGGGCGGCGCCGACGGACCGGCCCAGCAGGTCGTCGGGGACGATCAGCAGGTCGCCTTCAGCACCGGCGACGCCCTGCCGGCACCTGGTGCGGCACACGTGTACCGGGTGACAGCCAGCCAGCAGGGTCAGGTCTTCGGCGGCTACACCGTGATCCTGCTCGGATAGGAGCCGCCCCGGGCCCCGCCGGATCGGCGGAGTGCCCGGGGCGGAACCGTTACGGCGGTACGGTGCCGAACCTGACCAACGGCCGTTCAGCCCAGCCCCGGCCGGACGGCGAAGGTGGCCGCCGCGCGGGTCGCGGCGGAGCCGTCGATCGGGTCGAGGTAGATCCGCTGCTCGCGGTGCCGCAGGTAGCGGTCGGGGAAGTTGAGGGACCGGAACGAGGTGTGCTGGCCGCTCAGCCCGGTGACCGGGCAGAAGGTGGCGTCCGCCGCGAACAGTCCCGAGCCGTCGCGCTGGTGCAGGAGGAGCTGGAAGTTCTGGTGCCGCAGGAAGTATCCGGGGAAGTTGACCGACTCGAAGGACACGCACCGCGGATCGGCCAGGCCGGCCCGGACGGCGAAGGTCGAGTCGGCGCGGTCCGCCACGCCGCTGGTCGGTCCGATCGCGTCGACCCGTCCGACGAAGTCGCGGTGCCGGACCCGAAGTCCGGGCTGGCTGGCCGGCGCGAGCCCGACCCGGGTTCCGACGGTCAATCCGGTGTCCACGGTGGGCGGCTCGGTGCGGGTCTGGTGCGGGGCCGGCGGTGGCACCCGGACCGGATCGCTCAACGGGTTCCTCGGTACGGCGCGGCCCGCCGTGCGGAGCGGGCCGGTCGCGGGGTCGGCCGACCCGGACGGCGCCGGGTCCGACGGGGAACCCGGAGCACCGTTCTGGTTCTCGCTCACCGCCGCCGCCGACGGTCCCACGGCGGGGACGGCGGGAGCGTCCCCGAACAGCGGCCCGGCTCCGTCCCGCCGGCCGATCCCGGCGGTGACCAGGACCACCAGTGACAGCGCGACCAGGCCGGCGAGGGCGATGGGCCGGCGGGTCGGCGCGGTGGCCGGGCCGACCGCGAACAGGTCGATGGGAGGTGCTCCGGTCGACCGACCGGACGTGGACCGGGCCGGTGGGTCGGTCACCGGCTGCGGTTTCAGGTGTCGACCCGGTGGGTCGTACGAGGGCAGCCACCCGCCGACGCGCAGACTGTTGTCACTGACGTCGTCATCGGACATTTGCTTCCCCATCCCCGGTTACCCGGCCATGGCCCACCCGCAGATGTGGGATTGTGACACTTGGATGACCGAAAAGCACCCCCCTGCTCCCCCCTTCGGCGGGCGGCGGATCCGGACCTGCCGCAGACTTCGCCCGGGTCGGCGACCACAATGGCACCATGACCCTGAGCCGGATCGGGCTGGTGATCCACGGCGGCAAGCCACGCGCCGTCGAGACCGCGACGGTGATCGCGAACTGGGCGGCCGATCGGCAGGTCCGGACCGTTCGGTTGGACGTGTGGAGCGACAGCGCCCGTCGACGGCACGCCCGGGAGGAGGCGGCCGCAGCCGGTGCGCTGGATCTGATCGTCACCGTGGGTGGTGACGGCACATTCCTGCGTGGCATGCGGGTCGCCGCGGTCGCCGACGTTCCCGTGCTCGGCGTCGACGTGGGCCGGGTCGGCTTCCTCACCGAGATTCCCGCCGAGCGGGCGGTCGAGGCGATCCTGGCGTACGAGGAGGGCCGGGCGGTCATCGAACGGCGACTGACCCTCACCATGCGGGCCAGCCGGCCGATGGAGATGCCCGACGAGGTCGAGGCCCTGCTGCGGTACGGGCGGGGTCCGACGCTGCAGCCGCCACCGGTCCGCAACGGCAGCGCGGAGCACGTCGACTGGGGGGTCGGGCTGGACATCACCGCGCTCAACGACGTCGTCTTCGAGAAGCTGAGCCGGGACCGGCAGGCCAGCCTGGCCGTCTATCTCGACAGCCGGCGGTTCGCCTCGTACTCGGCCGACGCGCTGGTGGTGGCCACCCCGACCGGGTCGACCGCGTACTCCTTCGCGGCCGGTGGCCCGGTGGTGTCGCCGCGCGCGGCGGCCATCGTCGTGACACCGGTGGCCGCGCACATGGCCTTCGACCGCAGCCTGGTCCTGGCCGGTGACGAACCCGCGGCGGTACGGGTGCTCGACTACAGCGGCCGGGTGGCCGTGTCGGTGGACGGGCAGGTCCGCGGCGTGCTCGACCCGGGCGACTGGGTCACCGTGTACGCGGCGCCGCACCCGGCCCGGCTCGTCCGGCTGGCTGAGCCCGACTTCTTCGGCCGGGTGCGCGACCGGTTCCGGATCGCCGACGCCACCGCCGCCGCGGCCGACGGCACCGCGCCGGCGAGCTTCCGGCCCAGCCGACCGGTCCCGCCCTCCCTGGCCCACCTGCACCTGCGCGGCCCCGGCGAGCCGGGCGGCGACGGTTGAGCCGGGCGGCGACGGTTGACCGGGTGGCGACGGCTGAGCCGGTCCACCCGCCGTTGACACACCTCGATCGGACGCCAATACTACGCCCAAAGTAGTACGCCCGACGTAATAGCGGGGAGGCGTCGGTGGTGGGCCTGGCGGAACTCGGCCGGTTCTCCGAACCGGCTCTGCTGATCATGATCAGTCTGGCGGACGGCCCGGCTCACGGGTACGCCATCCAGCAGGACATCGCCGAGTTGACCCGGGAGCGACCCGGACCGGGCACGCTGTACGGCGCGATCCGCCGACTGGAGGACCGCGGCTACATCGAGGCCCTGCCGCCCGTGGATCGGCGCAAGCCGTACCGGCTGACCGACAGTGGCCGGGATGCGCTCGGCGTGGAGTTGCGGCGGATGCGCTCGATGGCCACCCGGGGCCTCACCCGCCTGGGGCTGGCCTGATGTCGCCGGGCGACCGGGCCAGGCTGATCCGGCTCGTGCTGGCGTTGTACCCGCGAGCGGTGCGGGACCGCTACGGCGAGGAGATCGAGCTGCTGCTGCACCGCTCGCCGCGACCGCTGCGCGACCTGGCCGACGTCGCCCGGTGCGCGCTGCATGAACGTCGAGTGGTCGAGACTCCCCGGCTCCGGTCGTACGCCCGCCGGTCGGCCGGGATCCTGGCCGTCCCGCCGCTGTTGGGCGCGGCCCTGCTCACCGTCGCCTCGGTCGGCGTGCTCACCGTGGCCACCGTCGCGGCCGACGCCAGCCAGTCGTTCGTCGGCGCCGTGGTGGCCCTGGCGGTCGTGCCGGTCAGCGGCGCGGCGGCCTGGCTGGGTCGACGGGCGAGCCACCGGGGGGGCCGGCCGGCGGCCGTTCCCGCCCTGCTCGCCCTCGGCGTCCTCGCGCTGTCCGCGCTGCCCCTCGTGGGTGCGGCGCTCGGGGCGGCCCGGGCCGCCGTCGCGACCGGAACGGCCGTGTGGTGTCTGCTGCTGACCGCGCTGGTCGGCGCCGTCCGGCGGTTCTCCCCCCGCGTGCCGTGGCCGGTCACCGCCGTGCTGGTGGCGCTGGCCGGGCTCGCCGTCCTGGACCTCAGTTTCGTGGCGTACGCGGGCGCCGAGCCGCCGTCCAACGTGCTCGTCGCGTCCTGTCGCTGGTATCCCACCGTGGTGACCGGGTACGACTTCGGTACGCCGCGCGTCGCCACCGAGCTGGCCGAGACGTTGAAGGGCCTGCCCGCGCTGCTGACCGCCTGCACCGCGTTCACCCTCGGCCGGGTCGCGTCGCCCGGCCACCTCCCCGGTCGGCCGGGGCGGGTCTCCCGCCGGTGACCGCCGCCGCGGCACCCGTGACGCAACGGTCGACCCCCACCGCCGTCCCGGCGTACCGGAGTCGAGCGTCCCGGCGTACTGGAGTCGAGCCTTGCCATCCGCGATCGATCTGTACCACTATCCCGAGTGACCCCGAATGCTTTCGAACGGACCGGAACACGGCGATGGGCGTCCTACCAGGACATTTGGCAGCACGTACCAGGAATTGGACACGAACCGGGAGTAGCGGCGGGGACGGCGTACGGTAGGGATGTCGGTCTTGGATCGGACGGGGAGGTATCCATGGACCGTGGCACGCGACGGCTCGGAGCGGGGGGTGGCGGGTGATCGGCGACTCCGCCGATCCGCCCGTGGCGGACGGATGTGCCACGCCGGCCGAGTTCGTCCGGGAGCTGCGATCGTTGCGGAAGTGGTCGGGGCGGTCCTTCCGCCAGCTCGCGGCCACGGCCCGCACCGTGGGCGACCAACTGCCGCCGAGCACGATGGCCACCATGCTGGCCCGGACCGGCCTGCCCCGCGAGGAACTGGTGGCCGCCTTCGTCCGCGCGTGCGGTCTGGACGACGCGGCGGTGGCCCGCTGGGTGGCCGCCCGCAAGCGCATCGCCGTCGGTCCCCCGGGTGCCGACCCGGACCCGCCCGCCGGTGTTCCGGGCGAGAGCCCCGAACCACCCGTCGGCGGCCCGGACCTGCCCGCGGGTGGACCCGACCTGCCCGCCGGTGACCCGCCCTGTCTGCTGCCGCCGGACCGGCCGTTGCTGGTTGGCCGCGCCACCGAGACCCGGACGGCCCGGCAGGCGTTGACCGGCGACCGCAGTCCACTGCCGACGGTGCTGGTCACCGGGCCGGCCGGGGTGGGGAAGACCAGCTTCGCGATCCGGGTCGGGCACGAGTGCGCGGCCCGGTTCCCGGACGGGCAGTTGTACGCGGAGTTGCACGGCGCCACGTCCCATCCGGCCAGCCCCAGTGAGGTGCTGGGCGGATTTCTCCGCGCGCTGGGTGTGCGTGGTGCGGCCGTACCGATGGATCCCACCAACCGGCTGCACCTGTACCGGACCCTGCTCGCCCGCCGCCGGGTGCTCGTGGTGCTCGACGACGCCGCCGACGCCGCGCAGGTCCGTGACCTGATGCCCAGCGGTCGGGACTGCGCGGCCGTCGTGACCAGCCGGACCAGGCTGGCCGACCTCGACGGGATCCGGCTGCCCATCGGCATGCTCTCCACCGACGAGGCCCTCGAACTGCTCGACGCGGCGGTCGGCGACGCCCGGGTACGCGCCGAGCCGGACCGGGCCCGGGCCATCGTCGACCGGTGCGGTCGGCTGCCCCTGGCGGTCTGGGTGGCCGGTGCCCGGCTGGCGAGCCGGCCACACCGGTCGCTCGCGACGCTGGCCCAGGCGCTGGCCGACGAGCGGCGCCGGTTGGACGAGCTGGCGGTCGGTGACGTGGCGGTACGGGCCAGCCTGGAGTTGACGTACCACGGGCTGCGCCCGGAGGTGCGGCGCGCGCTGCGCTGGCTCGGGTTGATCCGGGCCGACAGCTTCGGGTCCTGGGCCCTGGCCGCCCTGCTGGACGCCGATACCGCGCACGCCGACCGACTGCTGGACGAGCTGGTCGAGGTGCACCTCGTCCACGCCACCGCCGTCGGTCGGACCGGCGTACGGTACCGGCTGCACGACCTCGTCCGGGTCTTCGCGCAGGAACGCGCCGCCGCGGACGAGCCGACGACGGTCGTCGTCGCCGGGCTACGCCGGATGTTGGGCGCGTGCCTCGACCTGGCGCAGGAGGCCGACGCACGGCTGAGCGCCGACTTCCAGGGCGTGGTGGCCCGGGACCGGCAGCACTGGGCGCTGGGCACGGCCGACCGGGCGACCCTGCTGGCCGACCCGCTCGACTGGTTCGACCGGGAGCGCGGTTTCCTGGTCAGCACCGTCGAACAGGGTCTGGACGGCGACGCGACGGAGCTGGCCTGCTCGCTGGCCGCCGCGATGACCACCGGGCTACAGGTACGCAGCGAGTTCGACGTGTGGCGACGGTTGCAGAGCCGGGCGCTCGCCGCGGCCGGAGGCCCGCACGCCGGCGGGTCCGTGGCGGTCAAGCTGCACCGCGGCCTCGGCGAGTTGGACACCATCCAGGACCGCTACGTCGACGCCGTCGGCCACTTCGAGGCGGCGCTGCGGGAGGATCCGGCCGACGAACCGGCGTACACGGCCGCCGCCACCGCCGGCCTGGCCTACGTGTGCCGGCTGCTCGGCCGGTACGGGCCCGCGCTCGCCCACTTCACCCGGTCCATCGAGCTGAGCCGCCGGAGCGACAACATGAACTGCCTGGTGTACGCGGTCAGCGGCATCGGGGTGATCCATCTGGAATGCGGCCGGCCCGCCACCGCGCACCAGCACTTCACCGAGGCGCTGCGGCGCAGCGAGGTGGCCAGGTACCGGCCGGGGCAGGCCCAGGCGTTGCGCTGCTTCGGTCAGTTGCACCGCGCCCAGGGTGACTTCGACCGGGCGGTCGAGAGGTTCACCGAGGCCCGGACGATCAGCACGGACATCGGGGACCGGCTCGCCGCCGTCCACGCCGCCTGCTGGCTCGGCGACGTCTACATCCGGCAGGACCGGCACCTGGAGGGTCGGCAGCTGCTCGTGGACAGCCTGCGGGTGTACCGCGAGTTCGGCAACGCCTGGGGAGAGGCCGCCGCGCTCGCCGGCCTGGCCAACGCCACGCTCCAGGACCGGCCGGACCAGGCGTGGGTCCGGGCCGCCCAGGCGGTGACGATCTGGCGGCGGATCGGCGCGCCCTACTGGCTGTCGTCCGCGCTGGACCTGTTGGCCACGGCCAGGCGGGCGGCCGGCGACCCGGCGGGCGCGGCGCGGACCGAGCGGGAGGCGGCGTCCCTGCGGGTCCGGCTCGACCGCGCCGATCCGCACCGCCACCGGCTGGCCGACCCCGGGCTGCCGTCACCGGCGCTCGGGCTGCGACCGACGAACCGTCCGGGGACCGGCGCGCTGCCCCGCGTCTGGTGAACCCGGCCGGCCGGCGCCCCTACCGGACCACCGTGTGGTGGACCTCCGCGTTCAGGACCCGGTCGTGGCCGACGTACCGGCGCGGGCCGGTGCGGGTGAACCCGAACCGGGCGTGGATGTCGGTGCTGGACCGGCCGACCCACAGCTCGACCGCGCCGGTGTCGACCAGCCGCCGCCCGGAGCGACCCGCGTACGAGGTCAGGTCGGCGTGCAGGGTGAACCGGACGCTCCGTCGTTCCCCCGGTGCCAGGTCCACCCGGGCGACGGCGACCAGCAGTTGCCGCGGCCGGGCCACCTCGGCGACCGGCTGGTGCAGGTAGACCTGGACCACCTCGCTCGTCGGGATGGCGGCGTCGTTGTGCAGGGTCACCGACAACTCGGCCGCCCCGTCGGTCGGCCACTGTTCCGGAGAGTCCCGCCGGACGTCGGCCCAGGTGACCCGGGCGTACGACAGGCCGTGCCCGAACGGGAACAGCGCGGTCGGGTCGACGGTGCTGACGTCGTTGCGTCCACCCAGCCGGGGTGCCAGATACGTCGCCGGCTGGTTGGCTCCGGTGCCGGGGAAGCCGACCGGCAGCCGGCCCGTCGGATCGACCCGACCGGACAGGATGTCGGCCAGCGCCGGGCCGCCCTCCTCACCCGGGAAGAAGCCGCACACCACGGCGGCCAGCCGGTCGACCTGCCGGCCCAGTTCGTACGGGCGGCCGACGAGCAGCACCAGCACCACCGGGGTGCCGGTGGCCAGCAGCGCCTCCAGCAGTTCCTCCTGGCGACCGGGTAGCCGCAGGTCGGTGGCGTCGCACCCCTCCCCCGACGTGCCACCGCCGAACAGGCCGGCGGCGTCGCCCAGCACCGCGACACACACGTCGGCCTCGGCCGCCAGCCGCGCCGCGTCGGCGATCCCCGCGTCGTCACCGCCGAGCACCGGGCAACCCGGCGCGTGGCGCAGGTCGTACCCGGCCGGGTCGGCCCGCAGCGCGTCCAGCACGGTCGGGATGTCCACCCCGGTGTCCAGGTCCGGGTGGTGGACGCCGACGTGCCGGGGAAACGAGTAGCAGCCGAGCATGGCGGCCGGGGTGTGCGCGTTGGGTCCGACGACGGCCACCCGCCGGCCGGGGGCCAGCGGCAGGGCCGGCGCGCCGTCCGGGCCGGTCGGCTCGTTGCGCAGCAGCACTATCGACCGCCGGGCCAGCCGGCCGGCGAGTTCCCGCGACGTCGGGTCGTCGAGCGCCGGTGCGGGCTCGTCGAGCAGCGGCGGGTCGGCCGACCAGTCCTCGTCCAGCAGGCCCAGGTCGCACTTCTGGGTGAGCACCCGGTGCAGCGCCCGGTCCACCAGCGCGGGATCCACCCGACCGGCCGCCAGCTCGGCCAGCAGCGGCTCGCCGTAGCAGTCGACGGCGGGCAGTTCGATGTCGACGCCGGCCGTCAGGGCGAGACCGGCCGCCGCGCCCCGGTCGCCCGCCACCCCGTGCAGTTCGTGCAGGAAGGCGATCGAGAAGTAGTCCGAAACGACGGTGCCGGTGAACCCGTACTCGTCCCGCAGCAGTGCGGTCAGCACGTCCGGGTCGGCGGCGGTCGGCACGCCGTCGAGGTCGCAGTAGCTGGCCATCACCGACCGGGCGCCGGCCCGCAGCGCCATCTCGAACGGCGGGAGCAGGATGTCCACGAGTTCACGCCGGCCGATCGAGACCGGGGCGAGGTTGCGACCGGCCCGGCCGGCGGAGTACCCGACGAAGTGCTTGAGCGTCGCCACCACGCCGGCCGACTCCAGCCCGCGCACGTACGCTCCGCCGATCGTGCCGACCAGGTACGGGTCCTCGCCGATGGTCTCCTCCACCCGCCCCCAGCGCAGGTCCCGGACCACGTCGAGCACCGGCGCGAGTCCCTGGTGCACGCCCAGCCGGCGCATCAGGCCGCCGATCCGGGCGCCCATCTGCGCCACCAGCTCCGGGTCGAAGCTGGCGCCCCAGCACAGCGGCGCGGGGTACGCGGTGGCCTGCCAGGCGGCCAGGCCGGTCAGGCACTCCTCGTGCACCTGGGCCGGTATGCCGAACCGGTTCGCCGCGACGATCTGGCGTTGCAGCGACGCCAACCGGCGGGCCCCCTCCACCGGCGCCACCGGCATGGTGCCGTACGCGCGGGTGATCTGCCCGATCCCGTGGCCCACCACGTCCTGCCAGTCGTTCAGCTGCTCCGAGCGCGCCTCCTGGTTCGGGGCCACCACGCCGCCGCCGGCGTCGACGTCGACCCACACCGCGTACAGCTGGGCGAGTTTCTCCCGGTCGGTCAGCCGCCCCATGAGGTCGGCCACCCGCTCGTCGGTGGTGAGGGTACGGTCGCGCCAGGTGCCGGCGGAGACGCTGCTGTCCAGGGACACAGTGGTAGTCCGTTCAGTGAGACCGGGTCGGTGGGGCCGCGCTGGACCGCCGGACGACGAGGCTGGTGGGCAGCGTGACGTGCGAGCGGTCCACCGGTTCGCCGCGGATGAGCTTGATGAGCGTCTCGGTGGCCAGCCGGCCCATCTCGTGGATCGGCTGCTCGACGGTGGTCAGGGGCGGGGTGCAGAGCGCGGAGTCGGGCACGTTGTCGAAGCCGACCACGGACAGGTCCTCGGGGACCCGCAGGCCGAGTTCGGCGGCGACGCTGACGGTGACGATGGCGGAGACGTCGTTCGCCGCGAAGATGGCGGTCGGTGGCTCCGCGGTACGCAGCAGGGTCCGGGCGGCCTGGGCCGACCGCTCCGCGTCGTAGCCGCCGGTCTGGACCATGTCCGTGGTGACCTCGACCCCGGCCGCGGCCATCGCCTGCCGGTAACCGTCCTCGCGGAGCTGGGCGGATTGCAGGTCGGGCCGGCCGGTGACCATCGCGACGCGGCGGTGCCCCAGCCCGAGCAGGTACTCGACGGCGACCTGGGCACCCTTGAGGTTGTCCGAGTCGACGGTCGGCAACCCGGTCGGGCCGGTGTGCGGATCGACGGCTACCACCGGCGCACCATAGCTGACGTCCACGACGGTCGGGGTGACCAGCACCGCGCCGTCGATCAGCGTCCCGGACAGCCGGGTGAGGTACCGCCGCTCCCAGCCCTCCCGCTCGACGGCCCGGCCCCCCGCGGAGTACACCACCAGCTCGAACCCGGAACCCCGGATCGCGTCGGCGGCACCCTTGAGCAGTTCGGTGCTGAACGGTTCCAGATCGGCGACCAGGATGCCGATCACGTTGGTGCGGTGGTTACGCAGACTCTGCGCGACCAGGCTGGCCTCGTACCCGACCTCGCGGATCACCTCTTGGACATGTGCGGCGGTGGCGGCCGAGACGCCGTACCGGCCGTTGATCACCTTGGACACGGTCGCCACCGAGACACCGGCGCGCTGGGCGACGTCCCGGATTGTTACGCGAGGAGTCAGCTCCACGGCGCGAGGATAGCTTTCGATAACGTTATCGACAACGATTGACATCACTGCAACATGCGTGCAAACTCTCCCGCTATGAAGGGCCCGGCCGACGGCGGGACCCCACATCCCCAGGAGATGAGCGACATGAAGGCCCATGTGCGCGTCCGTAATAGGTGGGGTGCGCTCGCAACGACGTTGACGGTACTGATGGCGACGGCCGTGGGTGGCTGTTCGTCAAGTTCCGACAAGCCGACCGACGCGAGCGGCCCGGTGACGCTGACCTGGTGGCACAACGGCACCGACGATCCTGCCAAGAGTGTCTGGCAGTCGTTGGCCGACGCCTACCACGCCGCCCACCCGAACGTCACGTTCAAAGTGGAACCGATGCAGAACGAGCAGTTCCCCACGAAGGTGCCGCTGGCGTTGCAGTCCAGCGATCCGCCGAGCATATACCAGCAGTGGGGTGGTGGCGCCGAGGCGACGCAGCTCCAGTCCGGCAAGTTGATGGACATCTCCGACGCGGTCAAGGACTGGATCGGGCAGCTCGGCAACGCCGCGGCCGGCTGGCAGGTCGACGGCAAGCAGTACGGCATTCCGTTCGACCTGCACGTGGTCGGCTTCTGGTACCGCAAGGACCTGTTCCAGCGGGCCGGCATCCAGCAGCCGCCGACCACCATGGAGGAGTTCAACTCGGCCGTCGCCAAGCTGAAGGCCGCCAACATCACCCCGGTGGCGCTGGGCGGCAAGGACAAGTGGCCGGACGCCTACTGGTGGGACTACTTCGCCATCCGGGAATGCTCGAAGGAGGTCATCCAGTCGTCGATGAAGGCGGTCAAGCTGGAGGACCCCTGCTTCACCAAGGCCGGCCAGGACCTGAAGGCGCTGCTGGACAGCAAGCCCTTCCAGACCGGCTTCCTCGGCTCGACCGCCCAGCAGGGCGCGGGCAGCTCGGAAGGGCTGGTGGCCAACGGTAAGGCCGCCATGGAGTTGCAGGGCGACTGGGAACTGCCCACGATGATCCCGCTGGCCGAGGACAAGAACTTCGCCTCGAAGCTGGGCTGGTTCCCGTTCCCGGCGGTGACCGGCGGTGCCGGTGGCT
Source organism: Plantactinospora sp. A48 (assembly GCF_055793945.1). NCBI lineage: Bacteria > Bacillati > Actinomycetota > Actinomycetes > Micromonosporales > Micromonosporaceae > Plantactinospora > Plantactinospora sp. A48. The sequence goes on from NZ_JBTIXF010000012.1 coordinate 137,552, forward strand.
CCGGCGCGGTCCTCGGGGGCGGCGACGGCTTCTCCTGCACCACCAAGGCGACGGCGGCCTGCCCCGACTTCCTGAAGTACCTCGCTAGCAGCGAGGTGCAGACGAAGCTGGTGCAGACCCAGACCGCCACCCTGCCGTCCAACCCGGCGGCGAACGGCGCGATCTCCGACTCGTCGCTCAAGCAGGTCCTGTCCTCGTTGCAGTCCGCACCGTATCTCCAGCTGTACTTCGACCAGGCGCTGCCCACCAGCGTCGGGCAGGCGCTGAACGACGCGATCGCGAACTACTTCGCCGGGCAGGGTTCACCAGAGGGCATCGTCGCGGCAGCCAACAAGGCGGCCGCGGACCAGTGAGGTCGTGATGGCGAACCGGACGATCAGTCGTCCCGCAACCCCGCCCGTCACCCGGGCGTCGGCCGGCCGCGTGTCCACGCTGCCGGCCGGCCGGCTGCGCCGACGGGCCGAACTGGTCCTGCTCCTGACACCCGCGCTGCTGCTGTTCGTCGGCTTCGTGATCGTCCCGATCGGGGTGGCCGTCTACTACAGCGCCTACAAGTGGACCGGCTTCGGGCCCCCGCAGGACATGGTGGGCCTGCAGAACTACCGCCGGGCGTTGACCGACGACGTCTTCCACAAGGCGATCGGGCACAACCTGATCATCGCCGGCCTGTCCATGGTGGTCCAGCTCCCGCTGTCCATCGGGCTGGCCATGCTGCTCAACCGGCGCATCCGGGGCCGGGCCGCGCTCCGGCTGGTGGTGTTCGCCCCGTACGTGCTGTCCGAGGCGATCACCGCCGTGGTCTGGTCACTGATGCTCCAGCCGGAGGGCTTCGTCGACCGGGTGTTGCAGGCGGTGGGCCTGGGCAGCCTGATCCACCAGTGGCTGGCCGACAGCCGGATCGTGCTCTACACGCTGTTCGTGGTGATCACCTGGAAGTACATCGGTTGGGGCATCATCCTGCTGCTGGCCGGGCTCCAGGGGATCCCGGGCGAGCTGCACGAGGCCGCCGCGATCGACGGCGCCGGCGCCTGGCAGGCCACCCGACGGATCACGCTGCCGCTGCTCGGTCCGACCATCCGGATCTGGGTCTTCCTGTCCATCATCGGCTCGCTGCAACTGTTCGACATCGTCTGGATCATGACGCTGGGCGGTCCGGCCAACGGCTCGGCGACCATGGCCACCTACCTGGTCGACCACGGCTTCAAGCGGTACCAGTTCGGCTACGGCAGCGCCGTGTCCGTGGTGCTGTTCGTGGTCTGTTTCGTGTTCGCCCTGCTCTACCAGCGTTTCGTACTGCGCCGGGACACCGACGGCGCGCTTACCCGGATGGTGGGTGGATGACCATGGTCACCGACGCGCGGGCGGTCGCCGGGCCGGCGGCCCGGCGACCCGGCCGGATGCCGCGGCCGAGAAACCTGCTGGCCTACCTGGTGGCCATCGTGGTGGTCGGGGTGACCGTGGTACCGCTGCTGTTCACCATCATCGGGGGCTTCCGGACCAACGCGCAGATCAACTCGGCGCCGACCGGGTTGCCGAACCCGTGGGTCGGCGACAACTACACCGCGGTGGCCGGCAACAGCTACTTCTGGCGGCTGTTGGGCAACAGCGCCCTGATCGCCGTCCTGGCCACCGTCCTCGCGGTCGGGTTCGGCGCGATGGCCGCGTTCGCGCTGTCCCGGTACGTCTTCCCCGGACGCGAGGCGCTGTACGCGCTGTTCACCGTCGGGTTGCTGTTCCCGCTGACCGCCGCGGCCCTGCCGCTGTACCTGCTGCTGCGCCAGATGGGCCTGCTGGAGAACCCGCTCGGTGTCGTCCTGCCCGAGGCGGCGTTCTCCCTGCCGATCACGATCGTGATCCTGCGCCCGTTCATGCGTGCCATCCCCGGCGAGATCGAGGACGCCGCGGTGGTGGACGGCGCGAGCCGGCTGGTCTTCTTCTGGCGGATCCTGCTGCCGCTGTCCCGGCCGGCGCTGGCGACCGTCGCCGTGCTCGCGTTCGTGGCCAGTTGGAACGCCTACCTGCTGCCGTTCCTCGTGTTCAGCAGTCCGACGAGCTTCACCCTGCCGCTCGGCGTGGCCATGTTCCAGACCCAGTACTCGCAGGACCTCGCCCGGATCCTCGCCTTCACCGCGATGTCCATGCTGCCGGCGCTGGTGTTCTTCCTGCTCGCCGAGCGCCGGATCGTCGGTGGACTCACCGGCTCGGTGAAGGGCTGAGCGGACGCCGGTCACCCCGGCAGACCGCCGCCCACCACCCCGGGCGGCGGTCTGCCGCCCGGGGGCGGCTACCCGTCGGTCACCCGGGCGGCTACCCGCCGGCCATCGCCCCGAGGATGATGAACGGCTCCGCGCCGCTGACCACCCGATCGGGCAGCGGATCGTCGGGCGGGGCGTTGGACAGGTCCTCCTCGCAGGCGTAGAACCGGACCAGCGGCCGGCGGCGGCCGGTGGCACGGTCCCGCATCGTGCCGACCAGCGCCGGGTACCGCGCCTCCAGCGCGTCCAGCACCCGGCGCTGGGTGACCGGCCCGGCGACGTCGAGCCGTACCTCGCCGCTGACCCGGGCCAGGGTCTTCAGGTGCGCCGGCAGGACGACCCGGGTCACGGCAGCACCTGGGCTTCCACCGAGAGCACGGCCGGCAGGTCCCGGACGATCGGCGCCCAGCTGTCACCGCCGTCGGCGGAGTGGTAGACCTGACCACCCGTGGTGCCGAAGTAGATCCCGGCCGGGTCGAGGGTGTCGACCGCCATCGCGTCCCGCAGGACGTTGACGTAGCAGTGCTCCTGCGGGAGACCCCTGGTCAGCGGCTCCCACTCGTCGCCACCGGTGCGGCTGCGGTAGACCCGCAGCCGGCCCTCCGGCGGGTAGTGCTCGGCGTCGCTCTTGATCGGCACCACGTAGATGGTCTCCGGGTCGTGCGGGTGCACCGCGATCGGGAACCCGAAGTCCGACGGCAGGTTGCCGCTCACCTCGCGCCAGGTCGCGCCCGCGTCGTCGCTGCGCAGCACGTCCCAGTGCTTCTGCATGAACAGCGTGTCCGGTCGGGACGGGTGCTGGGTGATGTGGTGTACGCAGTGCCCGACCTCGGAGTCCTGGTCGGGGATCTCCCCGGACCGCAGCCCCTTGTTGATCGGCAGCCAGCTCGCGCCGGCGTCATCGCTGCGGAACGCGCCGGCGGCCGAGATCGCGACGTAGATCCGGTCCCGGTTGGCCGGGTCCAGGATGATCGTGTGCAGGCACATCCCGCCCGCCCCCGGCTGCCAGGCCGGGCCGGTCGGGTGCTGGCGTAGCGCGGTGAGTTCCGTCCACTTGTGGCCGCCGTCCCGGGTGACGTAGAGGGCCGCGTCCTCGGCGCCCGCGTACACCGTGTCGGGGTCGTCGCTGGCCGGTTCGAGGTGCCAGACGCGCTTGAACTCCCACGGCCGGGGGGTGCCGTCGTACCACAGGTGCTCGCCGACCTCGCCGGAGTAGTCGAAGTCGTTCCCGACCGTGGACCAGGTCCGGCCACCGTCGTCGGAACGCTGGATGAGCTGCCCGAACCAGCCACCCGACTGGGAGGCGTACAGCCGGTCCGGGTCGGCCGGTGACCCGTTGACGTGGTATATCTCCCAGCCACCGAAGTGCGGTCCGGCCACCGTCCAGGCGCCGCGCCCGCCATCCGAGGTCAACGTGAACGCACCCTTGCGGGTGCCCACCAGTACCCGTACACCGGTCATAGCCGCATTCCCTTCGCCCTGCCGACGTCTCATCGGCAGACCGACCACCGCACCGGAACTCATCGGTGGTGACCCGCCGTTATCGGTTCCGGCCCTCCCACCTGGGGTCGACCGGAACTCATGACGGTACGTAGTCTCAGCGACGGGTACGACAGATTCAGTCGAGCTTCCGGCTCAGTGTCTCGAACGCCAGGTCCGGCCGCAGCGGCAGCCCGAACCGCTCCTCCCCGTACGGGAACGGGCGCACCTCGCCGGTACGCGCGTAGCCGCGCCGCTCGTACCAGGCGATCAGGTCCGTCCGTTGCCGGATGACGGTCATCCGCAGCTCGCCGACACCCCACTCGTCCCGGGCGAACCGCTCGGCCTCGGTCAGCAGCGCCCGGCCCAGCCCGCCGCCCTGCCGCTGCGGGGAGACGGCGAACATCCCGAAGTAGGCGTGGTCGTCCCGGCGCTCCAGCTGACAACAACCGACGAGACCGGTGGCGTCCTCGGCGACCAGTACCACGCCGCGCGGGTGGTTGACCGCGGCGGCGACCATCTCCGGGTCGGCCCGCTGGCCGCTGAGCAGATCCGCCTCGGTTGTCCAGCCGGCCCGGCTGCGCTCCCCCCGGTACGCCGATTCGACCAGGTCGACGAGCCGCTCGACGTCGGCGGGGCGGGCGGGCCGGACGGCGCCGGACACGGGGGTGGTCATGGGTCGATCTCCAGGGTCACGCGGGTTGGCAGCTGGCCAGGCCAGCGTACGCAACCGCGCACCGCCCGGACCGGGCGACCGCACCGGAGTTCGGCGTCAAACCGTGAGCAGGACTTTCCGCTCGACCCACGACGCGCCCGGGACGTCAGCGGACCAGGTCGGACAGGGGTACGTCCGGGTCGGCCAGTTCGACCGGGTCGACACCGCGACCGGCCCAACCGGCCCGGACGAGGGCCTGGATGTCGTCCTGCAGGTCCCAGATGTTGACGTTCATCCCCGCCAGCACGTGACCGCCGGCCAGCCAGAAGGCGAGGAAGGCGGGAGCCCTGCCATCCCGGACGGTGGGGTCGCCGCGAAAGATCACCCGGTCATGGCCGCCGGGCTCGACCCAACCGGCGTACTCCATGCACAGGTCGTACTGATCGGTGAAGAAGTACGGAACCCGGTCGTACCGGATTGGTTCGTCCAGCATCGCGTGGGCGGCGGCCCGGCCACCGTTCAGCGCGTTGGACCAGTGTTCGACCCGGATCCGCCGACCCAGCGCCGGGTGGTCGACCACGGCGACGTCGCCAGCCGCGAAGACGTCCGGATGGCTGCTGCGCAACCCCGCGTCCACCACCACGCCGTTGTCCACAGCGAGACCGGCCCGTTCGGCCAGCTCGGCGGCCGGGACCGCGCCGACACCGACGACGGCCAGATCGGCGGGCAGTTCCGTGCCGTCGATCAGGACCACCGTGCCGAGCCGGCCGTGGTCGCCGGCCCGGAACTCCCGTACCCCTGAGTTGAGGTGGACGGTGACGCCGTTGGCCCGGTGCAGGGCCGCGAACACCCCGCCGACCTCGTCGCCGAGCACGCGCCGCAACGGCGCCCGGTCCGCGTCCACCACTGTCACGTTCGCACCGTGGTGTCGGGCCGCCGCCGCGGCCTCCAGCCCGATCCACCCGGCGCCGACCACCACCACCTGGCGCGCGACGGGCAGCTCGGTCCGCAGGACGTCCGCGTCGGACAGGGCGCGCAGATACCGTACGCCGGGCAGCGTCGCGCCGGGGACGTCGAGGCGGCGCACCCGGGAGCCGGTGGCCAGCAACAGCCGGTCGTAGCGCACCGGAGGACGACCGGCCAGGGTGAGCAGGTGCGCGGCGGGGTCGAGCGCGGTGGCCCGGACGCCGAGGAGCAGTTCCACGTCGTGTTCGTCGTACCAGCCGGGGTCGTGTACGTACGCCTTGTCCCGCGGCGCGGAGCCGAGCAGGTATCCCTTGGACAGCGGGGGCCGTTCGTACGGCCGCTCCCGCTCCGCGCCGATCAACAGGACGCGACCGGTGAAGCCGGCGGCGCGTAGTTCCTCGGCGGCTTTCGCTCCGGTCAGCGAGGCGCCGACGATGACGTGGACGGGCCGGTCAGCCATGGTGGACTCCTTACGAGCGGGGGTGCAGGCCAGCGAGGGTGAAGAACTCGGCGTGCGAGCGCGGATCGTCCCGCAGCGCGCCCACCAGGCTGGAGGTGACGGTGGTGGCGCCGACGGCCCGCACCCCGCGCAGGGTCATGCACAGGTGGTCTGCGGACTCAACCACGCCTTCCTCACCGGACTGGCCGTCCCGGACCACCGCGCCGTGCTGGCCCCGCGCCCCGGACGCTGCTGCGTCGAACTCGTGACGCCGCCTCCGGCCTAGGGCCCGTGTCCCGTGGAGTACGCGGGGCGGTGGAGAAAGCGCTCTCAGTTGAGCGTGTTATCGATAACATGCTATCTTTCCGCCCAGGAGCGAAGGGCACGCTCCCGCTGGCTCGCCGGACCACGAAGGCGGGTGGGAGCAGGGACGACAGCTCCCCATCCCGCCACCCGTCGGCGGCCAGGCCGGACCTACCGCCAGCGCCAGCCGCCCCGAGCGGACACCGGACCTGCCCCACGTTCCGTCCCCGGCGCCCGACGCGTGGCGGGCACCCCCATGCCCATGCCATGTTCGCGCCGCGGCCCGCGGGCAACGTGGCGATCCGCCGGTTCCCCACCGGCGTCGCACGGAAGGACCCTCGCCATGTACCAACCCGCCAGGGCCAGCATCGCCATATCCACCATCGCCATATCCACCATCGCCGAACCGCGGAGCGTCGGCAGCGCGGTGGCCCGGCCCACCCCGGACGACATCCGCCGGCCCCAACCGATCCTCGCCCACTGAGCAGGGAGGCTTCCATGCGTACACATCGACGATGGTTCGCCGCGGCGGCCCTCGCGGTCGCCATGGCCGGAATCGGCACGGCGACGACGATCGGAACCGCCAGTGCGGAGTCCAACGGTGGAGTACGGGTCATGCCCCTCGGCGACTCCATCACCGAAGGCACCCAGGTCCCCGGCGGCTACCGCATCGGCCTCTGGCAACGCCTCGC